>CALWJG010000062.1 GCA_944380945.1 uncultured Agathobaculum sp.
TCGCTTATTTTTCCATGGTCTTCGCCGCAATATCCTTGAGTTCGTCCGCGGACATGCGCTTTGTCTCCTGTCCGCTGCACAGCGCCTCAAAATTGTGATAGATCTGGCGGCTGAGAATATCCATCATCGGCTTGGCCAGCAGCTTGCCGAGCGCCTTGGCCAGCAGATGCACGCCGGTGTTGAGCTCAATGTCGATCTCCAGCGCGACCCGGTCCTGCGCGAGTCCGCGCAGAGTGAGGTAGATAAAATCATGGTCGTGCTTTTTATTGCTCGCGCCCTCGATGGTCAGCTTTTTGTTCTCATCGTCGAACGACGCGGTGTAGGTCGTCACCGAGCCGTTTTCGGCGTTATGCGCCTGCCACTCGGTGGCAGAGACCGGCTGCACCTCGCTGCCCGGCTCCACATCCAGCTTGTCCGGCTGGTGCAGAGCGGTCCATGCGACGTCGAGCGAATAGGGGAATTCTTTGCAGGCATGCAGCGTCATAATAGTTTTCTCCTTTGCAAATCGGTTGTTTTTCGCACTCTTATATAGATTCATCTTACTTGTTCCGAACGCTCCTGTCAAGCAGTGAGGGCTTTTGCACCGATCCCGCCGCACCGCCGGGCAGGCCGAAGCAAAACAAAAGGCCGCTGACGATTGTCAGCGGCCTGATGGTCGAGGTGACAGGATTTGAACCTGCGGCCTCTTCGTCCCGAACGAAGCGCTCTACCAAGCTGAGCCACACCTCGAAGTGACTGTCACCGCTTCTCTCAGCCGTGACAGCTTTTATATTATATCGCAGCGGCTGCAGCTTGTCAACACTTTTTTCACAGTTTTTTTACATGCCGCGCCCGTCACAGCCGGGCGACCAGCGCCGTGACCAGACGGCGGAAATCCGCGCCGCGGCGCATGGCGATCTCGTTGACCTCCGCCCCCGAGAGCGGCTGCATGAGCACGCCCGCGGCCATGTTGGTGATCATGGCGATGCCCACTGCGGGCAGGCCGCAGTGCGCGGCGGCGATCGCCTCGTTGACCGTCGACATGCCGACCGCGTCCGCGCCCAGCAGGCGGAACATGCGGATCTCGGCCGGGGTCTCGAACTGCGGGCCGTTCACGCCGCAGTAAACGCCGTGCCGCAGGGTCAGGCCGCAGGCCTTTGCCGCCTCGTCTGCCTTGTCCCGCAGCGCAGGCGCATAGGCAAAGGTCATATCCGGGAAGCGCGGGCCGAGCGCATCGTCGTTCGCGCCGGTCAGCGGGCTTTTGCCGGTCATGTTGATATGGTCCTCGATCAGCATGAAATCGCCCACCTGAAAGGCGGTGTTGATGCCGCCCGAGGCGTTGGTCAGCACGAGCGCGCGCACGCCGAGCGCCCGCATCACATACACCGGATAGGCGACCTCGTCCGGCGTCCAGCCCTCGTAGCCGTGCAGCCGCCCCTGCATGCACAGCACCTGCCGCCCTGCGAGCGTGCCGCAAACCAGCCGGCCCGCATGGTCGGGCGCGGTGGAGGTCCTGAAATGCGGGATGTCCGCATAGGGGATGTGCGCCGCGTCTTCGATCTCGCCGGCGAGCGGTCCCAGCCCGGAGCCGAGCACCAGCCCGATCTCGGGCTGCGCCGGCAGCATGGCCCGCAGATAGGCCGCGGATTCCTGCACATTGCGGTTGGTCAGCATCATGGCGTTTCGCCCTCCTTTACAGGCTGCGCAGGATGGCGTCCGTGTGCCGCTGCGCCTCTGCCTTTGCTTTTTCGATGTCGATGGTCATAAATTCCCCGTCGCGGTAGAGCACGTCGCCGTCCACCATGGTCAGGCGCACGTCCGCGCCCTGCGCGGCGTAGACCACGTTGCAGGCCGCGTCGGTCATGGGGGTGAACTGCGGCGTGTCCGTGTCGATCACGCACAGATCGGCGCGGCAGCCGACGGCGATGCGCCCGCTGGCCTCACGGCCCTGAGACAGTGCGCCCGCGCGCGTGGCCGCGTGCAGCGCCTGCGCCGGCGTGATGATGGTTGGGTCGCGGAAATAGCCCTTATACGCCACGCCGAACAGGTAGAGGTCCTGCAGGATGTTCAGGTTGTTGTTGGAGGCCGCGCCGTCCGTGCCGAGGGCGACATGGATGCCCATGTCCAGCATGCGGGGCACATCGGCATAGCCCGAGGCGAGCTTGAGATTGCTCGCCGGGCAGCAGGCCACGGTCACGCCGCGGTCCTTGAGGATGTCGAAGTCCTCGCCCTCGAGCCACACGCAGTGCGCAGCGGTCGTGGGCACGTCGAACACGCCGTGCGCCAGCATGTAGGCCGCCGGAGTCATGCCGTGGCGCGCCTTGCAGCCCTCGTGCTCGGCTTCGGTCTCGGACAGGTGGATGTGCATGCGCGCGCCGCGCGCCTTCGCCTCGGCCGCGACCGCTTCGACCACATCGGGCGTGGAGGTGTATTCGCCGTGGATGCACAGGTCGGCCCGCAGGCGGCCGCCGTTCATCCCGTCCCACTCGTCCAGCAGGCGCTGGTTGTCGCGGTATGCGGCGGTCTGCGCATAGGCGCTGCCGTCGAACACGGTCAGCCCGCGGCTCAGGTTGCACTTGATGCCGCTCTCGAGGATGGCTTTGGTCATGCCGTCCAGGAAAAAGTACATATCGGAAAACGACACCGTGCCCGCGGCCAGCATCTCCGCGATGGCGACCAGCGTGCCGTAATACGCGGATTCGTCGCCCAGCTTGTCCTCAAACGGGAACACCTTTTCGTTCAGCCAGCGCTGCAGCGGCAGGTTTTCCGCATAACCGCGCAGCAGCGTCATGGGCGCGTGGCTGTGCACGTTGTAAAAGCCGGGCAGCAGCAGGCGGTGGCGGCCGTCATAGGTCTCGCCGAAGTCCTCCGCCGGGGCGGCACTGCCGATATAGGCGATGCGGCCGTCCCGCACGCCGACGTACTGCCCGCGTTTCAGGGCAAAATTTTCATCCAGCAGATCGATCTGGGAAAACAGCATATGGTTACTCCTTTGCAGTGGTTGGTTTGCTTTTGCGCCGCCGCGCCAGGCGGCAAAGGGCGCGCGAAACGGGCGCAGCCGCCCTTACAGCACGATATAGTGCGGGATGATGTCCGCATACCCGCCGTCCGGCAGGCGGAACCCGCCCGGGATGACGCCCAGCTGCACAAAGCCCAGCTTGCGGTACAGCGCGAGCGCGGGCTTGTTGTCCGCCACCACGGCGTTGAACTGCAAAATGCGGAAGCCGAGCGCCTTGGCCTCGGCCATGCAGTGCCGCACGAGCGCCTCGCCGATGTGCCGCCCGCGCATGGCGCGCGCGACCGCGTAGCTCGCGTTGCAGATATGCCCGCAGCGGCCTACGTTGTTCGGGTGCAGGATATAGAGCCCGACGACCGCGCCAGTCTCCGCGTCGCAGGCAAGGCCGGTGAACGACTGGGCAGCGAAAAACGCGTGTCCGCTCTCCGCGTCCAGCAGCTCGGTCTGCGGGAAGGCCACGCCGTCCGCGACGACCTCGTTCCACACTGCGGCGGCCGCTGCCGCGTCCTTCTTCTCATAGGCCCGAATGACAGGCTCCATCGGTATCCTCTCCCCTGCTGATCGCTTTGGCTCCATTGTACCGCATTTTGCCCTCCCGCGCAAGCGTCCGCCCGTCTGCGCCGGTTTCGGCAAATCCTGCGCGGGCGCTGTGGTAAGATAGGCCCGAGGCGGAGGTGCGGCATGGTCGTTTATCTGGATGTGCTGTTTTTCACGAACGCGCTGATGGACTTCCTCACCCTGCTGGCGGCCGCCCGGCTGGGCGGGATGCCGGTCCGGCGCGGGCGGCTTATGCTGGCCGGCGCGCTGGGCGGGGGCTATGCGGTGCTGGCCGCCGCCCTGCCCGCGCTGGCGGCGCTGCCGGCGCGGGTGCTGGCGGGCGTCCTGCTGTGCGGGGCGGCCTTCGGGCGGCGGACAGGATTCGCGCGCGTGTGCGCGCTCTATCTGGTCGTGGCGGCGGCGTTCGCCGGTCTGGCGGCCGTGCTGGGCCGCGCGGCGGGACGGCCGCTGCACATCGGCGCGGGCTATTACTTCGCCGTGCCGCTGCGCGTGCTGCTGCTTGCCGCGGCAGCGGGCTACGCGGTCAGCGGGATGCTGCTGCGCGGGAACGCCGGACACGGTGCGCTCCGCCGCGAGGTGGAGCAGCTCACCATCCGGCTGGGGCCGGTCACCCGCACGGTGCGCGTGCTGCACGACACCGGCAGCGAGCTTGCCGAGCCGGTCAGCGGCCGGCCGGCGGTCGTGCTCGCGCAGGGCGAGGCGCAGGCGCTGCTCGCGGGCGCGGACATCCGGCTGGACCCCGCGCTGGACGCCCCTGCGCAGCTTGCCGCCCTGCCGCCCGCGCAGGCGCGGCGGTGCGGGCTGCTGCCCTACCATGCGGTTGGCACGCGGGCGGGGCTGCTGCTCTGCTTCCGGCCGGACAGCGTCACCCGCGCGGACGGTTCGGCGCTCGACTGCGTTTGCGCGGTCGGGCCGCCGCAGCTCGGGCAGGGCGCATATGAGGGGCTCACCGGGCTTTGAAGGGGCTGCCCGTCTCACGCGGGCGCCGGTCATCACGGAAAGGATGGGAAACATGGGAGTGAAAGCATTTCTGGTGCGGCTGTGGGCGCGGCTCGCCGCGCGGCAGGTCTATTACATCGGCAGCAACGGGGTGCTGCCCCCGCCGCTCTCCCCGGAGGAGGAGGCCGCAGCGGCCGCGGCCTGTCAGGCGGGCGACCTGCAGGCGCGCAACACGCTCATCGAGCACAACCTGCGGCTGGTGGTGTTCCTCGCGCGGCGGTTCGAGTCGAGCGGCGTGGGTGCGGAGGACCTGATCTCGATCGGCACGATCGGCCTGATCAAGGCGGTGGGCACCTACCGCAGCGATAAGCACGTCAAGCTGGCGACCTATGCCTCCCGCTGCATCGAAAATGAGATCCTGATGTATCTGCGCCGGCTGTCCGGCCGGCGCACCGAGGTCTCGCTCGACGAGCCGCTCTCCGCGGACTGGGACGGCAACGAGCTGCTGCTGGGCGACATCCTCGGCACCGAGCCGGACAGCGTGCTGCGCCCGCTCGAGGACGACGCGGACCGCGCGCTGCTGCGCGAAGCGCTCGGCCGCCTGCCCGCGCGCGAAAAGCGCATCATCTCCATGCGCTTCGGCATCGGCCTGCCCGAGCCCATGACCCAGAAGGAGGTCGCCGACTGCATGGGCATCTCGCAGAGCTACATCTCCCGGCTGGAAAAGCGTATCCTCGCGCGCATGCGCCGCGAGATGCAGCAGCACTACGCATAAACCATACCGAAAAACAGCTTGTCAAAAAAGTCCTCGCGCCGCAGGTGCGTATTAAATAGCCGCTCTGTGAGCGGCATCGCAAAATCGAGCTTCAAGGTGAATTGGCCGAAGGCCAAGAGAGGGTGGCCTGGGCCATGCCCGATTTTGCGATACAAACCGATCAAAATGGTGCATTTTGGCACCATTTTGTATCGGAACTTCGTTTGGGCCGTAGCCCGCTGACCGCTTCCGCCGCGCAGCGGCGGCTATTCAATGAGTGCAACTGTAGTTTCAAACGAGAGACTGTTCGAAAAACGCAGTTTTTCGACAGTCTC
The DNA here is from genome assembly GCA_944380945.1 of uncultured Agathobaculum sp. Taxonomy (GTDB): domain Bacteria; phylum Bacillota; class Clostridia; order Oscillospirales; family Butyricicoccaceae; genus Agathobaculum. The sequence continues at coordinate 5,582 of CALWJG010000062.1, forward strand.
AAAGCAACAGGGGCTGCCATACCGGCAGCCCCTGTCACTGTTTTTACTCCATCGCGAAGCGCGCGAGTAGCTTTGCCGCGCCCTCCACGTCCGATACCGCGCACAGCTCGGACGGGGTGTGCACATAGCGCGTGGGGATGGACACTGCGCCCACCTGCACGCCTGCGCGCGCCTTTTGCAGCGCGGCGGTATCCGTGCCGCCGCCAGGCATGATCTCCCGCTGGCAGGCGACGCCCGCCGCCGCGGCCGCGCGCTCGAGCGCGGCGCATACGGACGGCGCGCAGATGACCGACCGGTCCATCACCTTGACCGCCGGGCCGCTGCCCATTTTGACCGCCATGGGCGCTTTGCGCTCGGGCAGGTCGCCGGTGTCGGTCACGTCCACCGCGACCGCGATATCCGGCTCGACCGCAAACGCCGCCGCGCCCGCGCCCCGCAGGCCGACCTCCTCCTGCGCGGTGAACACGAAATACAGGTCGTTTTCGGTCTCCTGCTCCGCCAGCTGCTCCATCATAAGCAGCAGGGTCACGCAGCCGATGCGGTTGTCCAGATACGGGCCGCAGAGCGCGCCGTTCTGCTCAAACCGCGGCGCGGCGAACACCGCGAAATCGCCCACCTGCACCATGGTCTCCGCTTCCGCCCTGTCCCGCGCGCCGATGTCGATGAACAGGTTGTCCAGCGTCAGGTCCTTGAAGGGCGTTTTCTCCTCATAGGAGATCACGCCGCGCGTGCCGTTTGCAAACTGCACGACCGTGCCCGGCAGGTCGCCGCGGAACAGGCCGCCGACCGGCGAAAAACGGACAAAGCCCTGCTCGTCCACCCAGGTCGCGACCACGCCGATCGAGTCCATGTGCGCGGCGAAAAGCAGCTTTTTACCGCTCCCCTTTTTTCGGCAGACCAGATTGCCCAGCGCGTCGGTCGTGATGTCGTCCACATATTCGCCCGCGATGGCCGCGATCGCCTCGCGCGCGTCGTCCTCGCGGCCAGAGGGGCCGAACGCCCCGCCGACCGCGTTCCACAGATCAAAAACCTTGCTCATTCGTCGTCTCCTCCGAGTTCTTCCAGAAATGCGCGCGCCGCCGCCAGCAGCGCTTCGCAGTCCGCAATGGCCGCCACCGAGGACGGCGAGTGAATATACCGCACGGGCGCGGCCGCCGCGCACACGCGCACGCCCGCCCGGCTCTTATGGATGCGGCCGGCGTCCGTGCCGCCCGAGATGCGCGTCTTGGTCTGCCACGGGATGCCGCGCTTTGCGCAGGCGTCGCGCAGCAATTCGAACAGCCCCGCGTCATAGATGGTCGCGCCGTCCATGAACGGCAGCACCACGCCGCCGCGCAGGCGGCAGACCGCCCTGCCGTCCGTGACCTCCGCGAGGTCGGCGGCGGTCGTGCCCTCGAGCACGAGCGCAAAGCCCGGGTCGAGCGCGTACGCCATGCTCGCTGCGCCGCGCAGGCCGGTCTCCTCCTGCACGGTGAAGCAGAACCAGGTGTCCACCGGCGGCTCGTCCTCCATGAGCTTGAGGAGCGCCGCGCAGCCCACGCGGTCGTCGATCGCCTTGGCCTTGATCAGCCCGTCGCCGAACAGCACGGGCGCGGAATCGAACACGCCGTAGTCGCCTGGGGATACCTTGTCCTCCGCTGCGGCGCGGCTCGCCGCACCGATGTCGATATACAGGTCCTTGGTCTTGGGCATGGTGCGGCGCTCGGCGGCGGTCGTCAGGTGCACGGCCTTGATGCCGATGACGCCGGTCACGTCCCCAAAGCGCACCGCGCGGCCGATCACCACGCGCGGGTCCACCCCGCCGACAAAGCCGAATTTGAGCATGCCGTCGTCCGTGATCTTCTTGACGATCACGCCGACCTCGTCCATATGCGCGCACACCACGACCGGACGGTCGAGCGCAGTTTTGCCCTTGCGGAACACCATGACATTGCCGATGGCGTCCGTCCTGATCTCGTCGGCAAAGGGCTTTGCCTTTTTGCGCACAAAGGCGCGCACCGCATCCTCGCAGCCCGAGGGGCCGGGCAGGGCGCACAGCGTTTTGAGCAGCTCGGTCATACGTCCGCCACCTCCCCGTCAAAGTCGCGGAGGAACGCGGCGATCAGCGCCGCGACGTCCTCCACATCGGACAGCTGCACGACCTCGACCGGGGTGTGCATGTATTTCTGCGGGATGGACAGCAGCGCGGTCGCGATGCCGCGGCCGACGATCTGCATGGTCCATGCGTTCGTGCCGGTGTTGCCCTCCATGACCTCGAGCGTATAGCCGATGTCGTTTGCCTTGGCGGTTTTGATGAGCTGACGGGTCAGCCCGCGGTGCAGGTTGGGCCCCATGCCGACAGCGACGCCGCTGCCCAGCTCAAACGTGCCGTCCGCGGGGCCGTCCGGCGTTTTTCCGTGGGTCACGTCCACCGCGATGGCGTACTCCGGCTGCACGGCGAACGCCCCGGCCTGCGCGCCCAGTCCGGTGACCTCCTCCTGCGCGCTGATCAGCACCGCCACGTTGCATTTCAGCTTTTTTGCCTTTTTCAGCTGCTCCATCGCCAGCAGGATCGCGGCGACGCCCGCGCGGTCGTCCAGACATTTGCTGCAGTACTGCCCGCCCATGAGTTTTACCGGCGGCTGCCGGAACACGATGGGCGTGCCGATCCGGATGCGGCTTTTGGCATCCATAAGGCCGGTGTCGATCGTCATCTGGTCGATGGGCACGGCCTTGTCCTGCTCGCCCGCTCCCAGCAGGTGCGGCGGCAGGCAGGACACCACGCCGTACAGCGGCTCGTCGGCGAGGATGGTGACCTCGGCCGCGAGCAGCATGCGCGGGTCCACCCCGCCGACCGGCGCAAAGCGCACAAAGCCGCCGTCCAGCACCTCGGTGACGACAAAGCCGATCTGATCGAGGTGCGCGTCGAGCAGCACGGTTTTAGCGTGTTTCCTGCCGCATTTCTTCCATGCGAGCACGCTGCCGCTGCGGTCGGTCTCGACCGTGTCGCACAGCGGCCGCAGCAGGTCGGCAACCGCCTGCGCCGCCTGCGCTTCAAACCCGCTGACCGCCGGCAGCGCGCACAGCGAGCGCAGGGTTTCGGTAAGCTGCAAGGATAATTCCTCCTTTTTGTGTAGCATATGTACTGAGCCTATTATAACCGTTTC
>CALWJG010000063.1 GCA_944380945.1 uncultured Agathobaculum sp.
TTTCCATGCGATCCATAACTTCTGCGTGGTCGATCTGTCCAACTTCTATCTGGATGTGATCAAGGACCGCTTGTACTGCGATGAAACGGCCGGCCTGAGCCGCCGCTCTGCGCAGACCGCGATGTACCGCATCTTGAGCGCGCTGGTGCGCATGCTCTCGCCGATCCTCTGCTTCACGGCGGATGAGATCTGGCAGGCCATGCCGCACACGGCGGAGGACGACGCGCGCAATGTGGCTTATAACGAGATGCCCGCGGCGGACGATGCGCTGTCCTTCTCTGAGGAGCAGCGCGATAAGTGGGCCAAGCTCACGGCCTTCCGCGACGACGTCAACAAGGCGCTCGAGGGCGCGCGCAACGCCAAGACCATCGGCAAACCGCTCGAAGCGAGCGTAACCGTGTATGCGGATGCGGACGGCGCCGCGTTCCTCCAGAATTGCGGACAGGATCTGGCTGACCTGTGCATCGTTTCCGAGCTGGAGGTCGTTTCCGGTGCGGGCGAGGGCATGGACAGCGAGTATTTCCCCGGCCTGAAGATCGCTGTTTCCCGTGCGGCGGGCGAGAAGTGCCTGCGCTGCTGGAAGCAGTCCAAGTCGGTCGGTTCGGACGCCAAGCATCCTGCGCTCTGCGCACGGTGTGCCCGCGTTGTCGGTTAAACAATAAAAGGGAAGGGGAACAGAGAGAATTCTGTTCCCCTTTTTGAGTGATAGGAGCTTTGCAAGAAATGCTGCTTTATATTATCGCGGTGCTGCTGATGATCGCGCTGGATCAGGCGGTCAAGCTCTGGGCGCTGACCAGCCTGCAGGCGCAGCACACCATCCCGCTGATCGAAAATGTGTTCCACCTGACCTATGTGGAAAACCGCGGCGCGGCGTTCAGCCTGTTTGCGCAGTTTGATTCGCGCTGGATCTTTGTTGCGCTGGCCTGCGTGATCACAGTGGTCATTCTGATCGCGCTGCAAAAGAACTATATGCAGACGGTGCTTGGCCGCTGGTCGCTTGTGCTGATCGCGGCGGGCGCGCTGGGCAATGCGATCGACCGCGTGGTGCATGGTTTTGTGGTCGATCTGTTTGATTTCCGCCTGATCCATTTTCCGGTATTCAATGTGGCGGATATCTTCATCTGCATCGGCGGCGCGCTGTTTGTGATCTATTTTATGTTCCAGCACAAGGACAAACAGCCGGAAAATGAGAACAACAACGAGGAACAGGGATCGGAGACGGACGAGCTTGAACGAAAGCAATGAACTGCAGCTGACGGCTGCACCGGAGGACGCCGGCAAGCGGATCGACAGCTGGCTGTCCGAGCAGATCGAGGGGCTGACGCGGTCGGCTGCCCAGAATCTGCTGGCGGAGCAGGCGGTTACCGCTGACGGCAAACCGCTGAAAAAGAATTACAAATTGGCTGGCGGCGAGCAGATCACGGTCTGTCTGCCCGACCTGCGCGAGGTGGATATCGTTCCGGAAAACATCCCGCTGGACATTGTGTTCGAGGACAGCGACATCATTGTGGTCAACAAGCCGCGCGGCATGGTCGTGCATCCTGCGGCAGGAAACTGGAGCGGCACGCTGGTCAATGCGCTGATGTATCACTGTGGGGACAGCCTGTCCGGCATCAACGGCGAACACCGCCCGGGCATCGTGCATCGCATCGATAAGGACACCAGCGGCCTATTGGTCGTTGCGAAAAACGATGCGGCGCATCAAAGCCTTGCCGCGCAGATCGCGGCCCATACGGCGCGGCGCAGCTATCAGGCGGTCGTCGTCGGTTCGCCGCGGCAGGATGAGGGAACGATCGACAAGCCGATCGCCCGCCATCGGACCGACCGCAAGAAAATGGCGGTCGTGGAGGGCGGCCGCGAGGCGGTCACGCATTACCGTGTGCTCAAGCGCTACCGGGGCTACACGCACATGGCGTTCGAGCTGGAGACCGGCCGCACGCACCAGATCCGCGTGCACATGGCGTCGATCGGCCATCCGATCATTGGAGATCCGGTTTACGGCCTGAAAAAAGATCGGTTCGCGGATATCGGCGGGCAGTGCCTGCATGCGGCGCAGCTGACGCTGCGTCATCCCCGCACGGATGAAATCATGCAGTTTTCCGCGCCGTTACCCCAGTATTTTGCTGAAATCCTGTGTAAACTGGAGAAAATGCAATGAAAAAGTTTGATGGAATGATCCTTGCGTGCGATATGGACGGCACGCTGCTGGACAGCAGCCGGATGATCTCGAAGGAGAATGCGCAGGCGCTGCGCTACTTCACCGAAGAGGGGGGACGGTTCACGCTGGCCACCGGACGCGCACCGCAGGCGATCGGCGAATACATCCCGCTTTTGCCGTTCAATGCGCCGTACAGCGTGCTCAACGGCTCGCTGATCTGCGATGCGCAGCACCGGATGCAGTACTGCGCCGGTATGCCGGACAGCACGAAGGACCTCATCCAGATAGTTTTGACAAATTTTTCACAATTGGGCTGCGAGGTGTTTGCAGGCGACCGCGTTCTTGTGCGGAAAATGAGCCCGGTGACCGAACACCACATGCGCGTGCTGCATCTGGATTATGCGCTCGTCACACAGGCGCAGTTCCGCGGTACTGATGATTGGTGCCAGATCAACTTCACCGGAGAGCCCGCGCTGATCGAACAGGTCGAAGCGTTCCTTGCGCCGTATCTGGACGAATTCTATATCGCGTCCAGTCTGTCTACGTTCTGTGAGATCACAGCAGCCGGCGTCAACAAAGGGACTGCCTTGCAGCGCATTGCCAGCGAATGCAAAATCGCGCCGGACAGGATCTTTGCGATCGGCGACAGCCGAAACGATGCCGCCATGATCCGTGCGGCGCACATTGGATTCGCGCCGTCCAATGCAGAGGATTGCATTTTGCAGGCTGCAGATGTCGTCGTTGGCAGCAATGACGAGCATGCGGTCGCGCAGGCCGTGGCATACATAGAAGCACAGTTCTGCTGACGTGCTTCTATTATTTTACCTCCCCTCAATTATACAAAACTTTTCTTTTGTATAATTGGGTATATCGGTTTTTGGAAGCACAGCATATGGCTTTGGCTGTGCTCCCTTCTCCTGTCGGTCAATGTGAAACCAGATCGACGGTCACGATCTCAGGCGGATTGAATACACGCGGCTTCCAGTCGATCAGCAGCCCGCGGCCTACGATGCCGGTCGTTTGGCCAAAGTCATACCGTCCGCCGGCGTATTTTGGGAAAAAGCCCTGATTGGGCGCGATCAATCCGTTGAGCAGATGCGGGATGCGCCACTGTCCGCCGTGTGCGTGGCCGCACAGCACCAGATCGAACGGATATCGGGCGTAATCCTCCATAAATTCCGGACGGTGTGCCAGCAGGATGTGAAGCGAATCGTCCGAGGATGGCGGTGAGAGCGTCTCTATGGTTTGCCGGTAGACGTCACTATCGCCGTAGGAATGCGGCTGCCTGTCGCCGGTGCGGGCAGGATCATCCAAACCAGTGACCGTCAAGCGGACGCCGTTGACCGTCAGCGGCTGCGCGCTGTCGCGCAGCACACGGATGCCGCAGTTCTCGATGCGGGAAAAGATATCCTCCGGGTCAGCGCTCCAGTATTCGTGATTGCCGGAGACATAACAGCACGGTGCGATCGCCGCGATTTGCCGGAGCAGCATCCAGGCGCCGCGCTGCGTCCGATTATCGTCCACGATATCGCCGCAAAGCGCGATCAAATCGGGCTGTAGGTCTGCGACCCGCTCGAGCAGCGGCAGCTGGTCTTCCCCGTAGATGTAGCTGTGCAGGTCGGAGAGCATGACCACTCGAAGCCGCTTCCCTGCCGGCAGTTTTTCGGTCTGGACGGTATAGGTGCGCACGGTCAGGCCGCATTGCAGGCCGGCAATGCCGACCCCGGCGGCGCAGAGCAGCAATGCACAGGCGGCACGCTTTTTCGCAGTCATTGTTTTCCCTCCATAAAAAAGCATAAGGGACACGGACGGCAGGCGCCGTCTGTGTCCCCCAATGGTTTGTAGGATCAATGCACACGCTGTCTGGTGTGGATCTCGATCTGCTTGGACTTGATGAACAGGCTCAGCTTCTTATAGACGAGCATGGTGATCACAGTCAGGATCACGCCCTTGATCAGGTTGAACGGCAGTACGCCGATCAGCAGATACGCCGCCATGCCGTTGATGGACGGGTTGACCGCTGCGCACGCCGCCAGAATCTCCTCGATCGGCATGCCCACCGCAGAATAGAACGGGATGATCAGGAAGTAGTTGGTCAGCATGCCGACGCCTGCCATCACGACAGAGCCGGTGATGCAGCCGACGGCAGCATGGCCGCGGGTCTTATGCGTGCGATAGATCAGCACTGCAACGATCACCAGCGTCGACAGCATCAGGAAATCAGCCAGCTCGCCCGAGCCGCCGGTCTGGGTCTGGGTCAGGTGGATCAGATCCTTGACGACGATCATCGCGATGGCCGGCCGGATGCCGAAGATGAACGCACCGATCAGCACGACCGCGCCGGAAAGATCGACCTTGAGGAACGGCGGCATGAACGGCAGCGGAAATTCAAAATACATCAGCACGGTTGCGATCGCTGCGAATACCGCAGTATAGGTGATTCTGGATGTTTTGTTCATGGAATTGCGTCTCTCCTTTTTGATCAGGAGTTCTGTTTGTTTGGGTAAACAAAAAGCCCTTGGATCATTCCAAGGGCGCGCAGACGTACCGAAATACACCTGTTTCTTCCATCCGGACTATGACCGTCGGTTGGGATTCACACCCATCATGCCTTGCGGCTCGCAGACTATCGGGACGCGCCCGTATACTGCCGGTGGAGACTTTCACTCCGCCCTGAAACAGAACTGATTTGATTTTCTGCATCTATTATAGGACAGTGACAGATAATTGTCAATCCCCTTCTTGCGGCAGATTGCGCAGCGCCGCTTCAATCTCTTCCCTTGTGCCGACCGCGTTGATAAATTCCAGCAGTGCGTTGGCTGTCATGTGGGACGGCAGATCGAGCGCGCGGAGCACCGCGGCGCGGCGTCTGGCGCTGTCCGGCCCGCCGGAAAGGCCCCAGGCGAAGAGATCCGCCTTGGTGATGGGCGCGGGACGCTGCTTCTCCCCTGCTGTTTCGTCTGCAAAGGTCGCGCCTGCGCGGCGGAGCGCCTGCACGATGGTTTCCGGCCGCATGCCCTCCACGCCTAGCTTGCCCTCCTTGGAGGCATGGCGCTTGCGGCGCTCCTTCCCGGCAATATCCGGGATGTAGGCCTGCTTGACGCTCCCCGCAGGGAGGGCGCCCTTGAGGTAATTGCGGATGACAAAACCGGCGCCGTCGCTGTCGGTCAGCACGATCAGCCCGCGGGTGGATGCGATGCGGCGCAGCAGCTTGAGCTGTTCCTTATCGTTGAAAATGCGAAAGCCGCCGCTCTCCAGCACGACCGTATCCACCACCTGCCGCACGGTATTGACATCATAGCGGCCTTCGACGAGGATCGCCTCCCGGATGCGGATCATCTTTTGACCTCCTTCAGCGCTGCCGCCATGGAAAGCAGCGCGAGCTCGATCTGCTTTTGCTTATCGACCGCGCTGCCCTTGAGCGCAGAATCGGTTTGCGCACACAGCGATGCCGCCTGCCGCAGCCAGGAAAGCGGCACGCGCCGCGCCGCGTTCTGGATCTGGCGGGCGTAATAGGGGGATTTGGAGCCGATCATTTCCATCAGCTGCTTCTCCCCTCCCCGGTTTTCCGCGCAGAGCTTGGCCGCATACAGGCGCTGGATGTGGCGTGTGATCGTGGTGAAGATCATGACCTCATTGTTCTTCTGGGCGATCAGATCGCCCACCAGCGCAACGGCATGGTCGAACTTCCCTGCGGTGATCGCATCGGTCAGATCAAAAACGACCGCATCCAGCACCGGGGAGCAGACCGCGTCGATATTGTATTTCTGGATCGCGCCGGTCGTGCTGTGCGCCGCGGCCTTTTCCAGCTCCCCTGCCAGATTGGTCATGGAATTGCCGCACAGAAAGATCATGTAGGCGGCGTCCTCGGGCGCGATCGTGCAGCCCAGCGCGCGCGCGCGGCGCTCGAGCCAGGTGACCAGCTCGCGCTCCTCCTGACGCGAGAATTCTGCAAAGCAGGCGCATTTTTCAAGCGTCTTGTAGAGCTTGGTCCGCTTGTCCGGCTTGCCCTCGATTACGTCGTAGTAGAACACCAGACAGACATAGTCCGGCAGGTCGCCGAGTATGCCGGGAAGCGCGTCAGCAAAGCCGGCGGGCGGTTTGAACAGGTCAAAGTCGGTCACGATAATCAGCTTTTTTTCCGACATGGCCGGATAGCTGTCGATCGCTTCGGTGAGCTGCTCGACCGTCAGGCCCTTGCCCTCAAACTCGAGCAGATTGAAGTCGGCAAAGGCGGGATCGATCACGGATTCCTTCAGCTTGCCGAGATAATATTCCTTGAGGTAGCTCTCCTCGCCGGAGATGATATACAGCGGCGCAAAGGTGCCGTTTTTCAGATCCTGTATCAGCTTGGCCTTGCCGTTGCTTGTGGCTTTTGCTGCGGGCATGCAGTCACTCCTTTTCAAATTGCCGCACGATCTCGCCGGTCAGGTACGGGCTTTCGACCGGACGGCCGGCATATTCATCCGCGATGTCGCGGAAAGCGGCCTGTACGACCAGCCGCTCGGCCTGCACAGCGTCCAGCGCATGCGCGAGCAGATCGGCGTCCTCCAGATTGTTTTCCGCCAGCACGACCTCGGGCGCGGCGGGCGGATCGGACTGGGACGCCAGAAACCCGTCCAGCTGCTTTTGCGTTGCGCTGTGCAGCACAAGCACATCGTCCGAGATCTGCACGCCGAGCTTGCCGTCGGTGATCGGGAAAACCGTGAGCGGCACACTGCCGACGGATACGGTCTGCTCCGCGCTGACCTCCTGCGCGTCGGATTCCTTCACGAGCGCAAGCAGCTCGGCGTTGTATTTGGTTTCCCGGCAGCCGGCGGGGATGAGCAGCTCATCCACCTCGGTCTGCTCGAGCAGCGCCGGCAGATCGCGCGCATGGCCGCGGTCAACGGCGGTCAGGATCAGGGTGTCGATGCGCGTGCAGCCGTTCCAGCGCATCCACTCGCGCACGGATGCCGCGGCGTCGCGGTAGCCGCCGTCCCCTGCGCAGTCGATCAGCGTCACATGACGGTCGGTATCCGAAACCAGGATCGCCTGTCCGGAACCGCAGGTCAGATAGGTGACCCGATACCGCTGCTGATGATAGAAGGAGCCGGCGGCGGTGATCCCGACGATCAGGACGCACACAGCGGGCAGCACAAACCGCCATTTGATATGCTTCCCGCCCAGCAGCCAGAGCAGCACCGCGCCGAACAGCACGGCGACCGCCGCAAGGCCGAAGGCGTCGCCCCAGTTGACCAGCCCGAGCGGAATATCCGCCACAAAATTGGCGACCCACAGAATGTAATCGAGAAACGGCTTGAGCAGGCCGGCGGCCGCAGGCGCTGCCGCGGGCAGCACGGCGGCGGTCACGCACAGCACGATGCCGCCGATGAAGCTGATCGCAGTCACGCCGACGATCAGCAGATTGCTCACCAGAGAGAGCATGGAGACCGAGCCGAACGAGGTCAGCAGAATGGGCGTGGTAAAAATGGTTGCGGACACCGTACAGGAGATCGCGCCCACCACGGCCGAGGCCAGCTTCTTCACCGGCTTGGAGCGGTTGGCAAACGGGCGCATCATGCGGTTCTGCATCCGGCTGGAGAGCAGGATCAGGCCGAGTGTCGCAGCAAAGGACAGCTGCAGGCTCAGGCTGGCGATCGAATAGGGATTGAGCAGGAGCAGCAGCGCCAGCGCAGCCATCAGGGAATTCAAGCTGTTGGTTTCGCGGCGGATGATGAATGCGCCTGCCGCAATCAGGTACATGACCGCGGCGCGGATGACCGAAGGCGTCGCGCCCGCGATCGGCACGAAAAACAGGATCATCGGAATGGAGACCCATGTGCCGATCCGCCGCCCGAACAGCAGATAGCAGAAGGCGACGAGGAAAGCGATGTGCATACCGGACACCGCGACCATATGGCTGAGGCCGGAAATCTGGAAAGCCAGAATATCGTCCTCGGGCAGCGCGGTGGTGTCGCCGACGAGCAGGCCGTTCTGCAATCCGGCCTCGCGCGCCGGCAGCGTATCCAGCGCCGCCTGCTTGCAGAAGCGCGCAATGCGCTGCGGCAGCCAGCGCAGCCCGTCGCCCTGCCGCTCGATCACGGAAAAGGAGACCGGCTCGTCGTTTTCGTCCTCTGTGCACGACGCGGCGATGTACCAGCCGTTGGACGCCTGATAGGCGGCGCGGTCAAAGCCTTCGGTCGCAGTCGGCAGATAAAACCCGACATTGACCTGAATCCGGTCGCCGGCGAGCAGCGGCTCCTCGGTCAGCGGCAGATAACACAGCATGCGGAACGAACCGGGCAGGAAACCGCTTTGATCCACGGAAAGCTCCGCGCGCTGGCTGTCCTCGTAGATGTCCGGGTCCTGCAGCACCGTCGCAGTGATCTCAGCGTGGCGGCCGGCAAGCTCGCGCACCGGCTCGACGCGGATCATGCGGTAGGCGGCAAAGCCGGAAAAGGCAAAGGACGCTGCGGCGAGCATGCACATCACGGTGAACAGCCGTTCCCGCCGGATGAACGCGCCCGCCGCCGCGAGAAAGATCGAAAGCAGGAGCAGGGAAAGGTGCAGGCCGGGCGC
>CALWJG010000064.1 GCA_944380945.1 uncultured Agathobaculum sp.
GTAGCTTTCCGGATGGAGCATGAACGCGAGCTGCGCCAGAATGGCCAGCACCGCGCCGGACAGCGCCAGCGCCTTTTTGCCCATGCGGCGCAGCAGCAGCGGACAGACCATGGCGGCGATCACCAGCGTGCCGATCTCCGCGACATACAGGATGCTGTACATCCAGTCGTCATTGCCGAAAATATATTTGCAGTAGTACGGGAGCACTGTGCCGATCACCTGCGTGTGCACGCAGGTCATTGCCCACAGAACCAGCGTCGCCCAGAAATACTGATTGGTGACAAGCGCCTTGATCGAGCGGCCGAGCGATACCTTCGCCTGCTGCACGACCTCTTCCACCTGTACCTTTTCCTCACATTTGACAAAGCAGAAAATCAGCAGCGCGACCGCCATGATCGACCAGATCGCGATCGCCTTGATCCATGCGGCCTGATCGTTGCCGAGCAGCTTGACCAGCGGCATGGTCAGCATGACCGTGATGATCTGACCGCAGCGGGCCAGCACCAGCCGGACGATGGACAGCATATCGCGTTCGGAGGACGCACGCGTCATGCGCGTGGAGAGCGCGCCGTAGGGCACGTTGATCGCGGTATACACCACGGTCGTGCACAGGTTATATGCCACAAAGATATACCAGAACTGCAAGGTCCCCGACGTCTGCGGCACGGTGAACAGCGCGATCGCCGTCACCGCATAGGGCACGGCCATCCACAGCATCCACGGGCGGCATTTGCCCCATTTGGATTTGGTCTTTTCGGTCACAACGCCCATGATGACGTCCGATGTGCCGTCAAAAATACGGGAAACCAGCATGACGATACCGACGGTCGCCAGCGAAACGCCGACATAGTCCGTGTAAAAGATGGTCAGCAGCGTGCTGATCATGCCGTACACCACATTGCAGGCAGCGTCGCCGCTGCCGTACGCGATGCGCGTGACCCAGGACAGGCGTCCGTCCGCAGCCTGCGGCTTGGCACTGCTTACGGTGTTGTTACCCCATACCTTTGCAGTTCCTGCATCCGTTTTTTCCATTTCTTTTTTCTCCTTTCGTGTTCAACTCCTTTCCCCTTTTCTTCTTCACGAGTGCATCTTAACATTCTCCGTATGTCCTGTCAAATTGGATTATCGCAAATTTAATATTAAAATAATATGAAAACATACGTCTCTCCGAAAAACATACCAAAATACCGGGACATTTCCTGTTCACTATTACCCACGCGGGCGGCGCTTTTGATCAAAGCGCTGATTTCCTATGGATTTATCGTACAAACTGCCTTTTTTCAAAAAAAATTCTCCGGCGCTTTGTCCGGAGAAAGAGGATCATTTTCTGTTCTGTTTTCTGCGGTCGCACACTGTATCGCCGGCCCGCAGCACCGTGGGCAGCAGGATGCGCGCCGGCCGGTAAACGCCCGACTCGATGCACTCGATCAGACGCCGCACTGCGGCCTCGGCCTGCGCGCGGCAGCAGACGTCGATCGAGGTCAGCCGCGGCTCGATGATCTGCCCCATCGGGTTGTAGTCCACGCCGATCAGCGCGACGTCCTCGGGCACGCGGATATTCCGCTGGCGGAAGGCCTTGAGCAGGGTGATGGCAAGCAGATCATGCGCGCAGAAAAACGCTTCGGGCAGCGGCGCGCCGGCATCCAGCCGCGCAAGGATCTGCGCTTCGTTGTATGCCGTGCCGCGGTCCGGCAGCAGATCCAGCCACTCATCCTCCGGCCGTACCGCAACCCCCGCCGCATAGCAGGCCTGCCGGAAGGCGAAATACCGCTCGGAAAACGCGATGCTGTGCAGCGGGCTGCCGGCAAAGCCGATGCGCTGATAGCCGTTTTCGATCAGGCAGTGCACCGCCTGATGCGCCGCCATCTGATTATCCTCAATGAATGTGCAGACCGGGTTCTGGTAATACCGCGCGCCCACTGCGACGACCGGCAGGCCGGACCGGCACAGATGGTCGAACATCCGCTCCTGCATATCGCCGAGCGACAGGATGCCGCCGATGGCGGACTGCTCGAGCTTTTCGCGCACGACCGCGCGGTCATTCTGGAAAAACTCCGCCTCCATCGCCAGCATGGTGTAGCCGTGCGCCGAGGCGTAGCTCAGGAAGAGCTGGTAAAACTCCATGTAGAAGTAGGAATCCTGCAGGTGCATACCGGTCGATACCAGACACAGGTTGCGCCGGCCCGCGGGGTTTTTCAGCTGTTTTTGGTAGCCCAGTTCGCGCGCCGCGCGCACGACCTTTTCCCGGGTCTCCTCGCTGATATTCGCCATTCCGCGCAGCGCCAGCGACACCGTGTTGATGGATACGCCCGTCTTTTCGGCGATTTGTTTTAATGTTACTTTCATATAATTACCACGCAAATTATTTATTTTTTCATATTATACAATATTTTACCTGTTCCATCAACTGCTGTCAGCAAAAAACCGGCCGCAGGGGAGAAAAATTCTCCTGTGCGGCCGGTGTGCAAAAGAGGTTTCGACGGTTACAGCACGATCGCGTTGACGGCTTCGATCAGATCGACCGCGTACGAGCGCGGGATCAGCGAGACCGGTTCGCCGTCCACGACGGCCAGACACTGTTCCCCGTCATAGCGGTACAGCGCGATCGCCACGGACGGATGCGCCGCATTGTCCAGATGAACGGTCAGACTGATCTCCTCCTTCTGGGTCGGCTCCTCCTCCGTGAAGCTGGCGGCGCTCATGGTTTCGAGCGCGGACTGCAGGTCCGCGATGTCGAGCTCCTCCTCGCCGTAGTAGAAGGTCTTGTCCTCGCCGCTGCCCTTTGATGTGATGGCATAGCTCTCACCCTCCAGCGTAATATCCAGACCGGTCACATCGGCGAAATCCGCTGTCAGCACCTCGTAATGCCGCAGGTCGTCGTAACCGGCGGCCATGAGCGCCTCATAGCTGTCCCCGCTGATCCGGTAGACGATCTGCGATTCGCCCACGCGCGCGTAGGCGGTGATCTCCTCTTCCTCTTCTCCATCTGCGTCGTCTGCCTGCGCATCCTCCTGCGCCCGCTCGGACGGGTCGCGGCTGATATGCAGGGTAAACTCTGCCGCTTCCCCACTGTCCTCAGGCGTATAGGACACCGTGACGCTCAATTCCGGATCATCCAGCCCGTATGCGGCCAGATCCTCCTCTGCCGCGTTGTAGGTGGCGTAATCGGTCAGCGACAGGCTCTCCATGCTGCTCAGATAGCTGTCCACCCGCTCGGTGTCGAGCGGCAGCATATCCTCGTCCTGCTGGACAAAGTACACATCGTCGCTGCAATAGGTGTAGCTGCTGTCCTCGGTGTATTCCTGATAGACAGCCTGATAGCTTTCCGCGCCGTCAAAGCGGATGGCGTCCACGGTGTCAAGCGACGGGACCTCGTCGTTGTCGATCAGGTCGGGCAGCGCCGCGTCGAACTCGTCCAGCGGGTCGGCGCTGGCCAGATAGACCTTGCCATCCCCGATGGAAACATAGCGCTGGGAATCCATTGCGCTGAAATCGCCCAGCCGAATCGCATACTCCGCATCCTCGGTCGCGAAATCGATCGTGCAGACCGGATCGTCCAGCCCGTATTGGCTTTCGTCGGTCACATCCTCGATGACAAACGCCGCGCCGAACGATTCAAATACGCCGAGCAGACCGCCGATCTTTTCTTCATCGACCGGGAAGGCGGCGTCCGTGTCATACTGCCATGCGCCCTCCTCCCGATGGAACGCATAGGTTTCATCCTCATATGTCCAGCTGAGCGACTGCACGGTGTCCGGGTCCACCGCCAGCACGACCTCGCCGCTGGTTTCGATCTCCTCCTGCTTTTCCTCATACTGCATGACGACGATCGTCACGACCGCAATGACCGCCAGTATGCCGAGCAGGATGGTCAGCCGTTTAGACCGCTGCATTCCGGTTCCGCCTCCTTTTCACGATCACATAGATCCCGGCGCCCAGATAGGCGAGCGGGAACACGCCGATCATCAGCGTCTTGAGCAGGGCTGCCGTCGAGTCGCTGATGGAAAGATAGTTGTAATTGAGGGATTTGCTGCGGATGGACATGGTCTCGCTCTCGCCGATCAGCGATGCCAGCGCGTTCATCGCCATGTCCGCATTCGAGCCGGAGGACAGGGCGTTGTACATATCGTCCAGAAACATCGCCGAGGAGAACCACACGATCTGTCCTTCATTCCCGCAGTCCACAGAAAGCGCCACGGCGAACGGGCCGTCCACGTCGCCGTCCTCCTTTTCATAGGTGTCGAGGTCATAACCGGCCGCCTTGCTGAAGGACGCGCCCGAGGTGGTCAGCAGCTCGGTGACCGAAACGCCGTCGCTCTCCGGCCCGACGAACATCGCCTGCGAGATCGGCATATTGGGATAATACCGCTCTTCGATCAGCGGGTCGGTGATCGCGCTCGACTGCATATCCGGCAGCAGGATATAGGGCTGCACGGTGTAGTGCTCCCGGTCGCCCTCTACGACGATGCCGTCGTAGGTCTCCACGCCGTATTCCGCCAGCAGGCTGTACAGGTTTTCCAGCACGCCGTCCTCGGTCGGGCCGGCGATGACCAGCAGCCGTCCGCCGTTTTTCGTGTACTCTGCGAGCAGCGCGGCCTCCTCCTCGGAGAGGTCGGAGGACGGCTCGTAGATCATCACGCAGTCCGCTTCCTCCGGGATCTCATCCACGGTCAGCAGGGACAGCGTGTTGGTCTGGATGTTCTCCTTTTCGATCTGCTCGCTGAACGATGCGGGCAGCTCCTGCTCGCCGTGTCCCTCGACAACATACAGCTGCGGCAGCACGTCTGTTGTCACATAGTCGATCGCCGAGGTGATCGCGCCCTCGCCGTCAAACGAGGTGCTGTATGAGTAGGAATACAGATCGGCCTCCTGCACATAGATATCGTCGTATGCGATGTAGCGGTTTCGGTCCCCGCATTCCACGACAAGGCTGTTGTTCTGCACGGTCTCGCTGGTGTACTGCTCGGCAAACGTCGGATAGACGTCCGGGTTGCGCTTGACCACGCTGATGTGTTCGGACAGGCTGTCGTACTTGTTCAGCAGAGTCTCGATCACATCGTCCTCCTCGCCGGACTGCACGATCCAGTAGATCGTCACATCCTCCTCCAGCGCGCTCACGACCACCTTGGTATTGCTGGTGATCGAATAGAGCTTGGAGGCGCTGATGTCATAGCGGGTCAGGGACGCCGGCAGCGCAGAGACCAGCACGTTGACCAGAATGAGAATGGCCAGCACGACGGCGGTCACCATCAGCGAATAGGAGCCGCCCTGAAAGGCCAGCCGGTTTTTGTCCGCCGGTTGGAGGCCGGATTTGAAATGCGAAAGGAAGTTCGGCTGTTTCATCAGTTATACCTCCTTTTTTCCAGCGACTGCACGGACAGGAACAGGAAGAACGCAGTCACCGACAGATCATATACCACAGCCGACAGATCGAACACGCCGCTGACAAAGGTGTTCAGCCGTTCAAACAGCGACAGCTGCCGCATGATGGCGGGCAGCAGGCCCTCGAACATGGCGGAATCCACAAAGCCGATCACACAGATGATGCCGGTCAGCACCAGACAGACGCCGTATGCCAGCAGCTCGTTTCGCGTCAGATACCGGATCAGCGCGCCCAGCGCAAACACAAGCGCCGCGAGCGCGATCACCGTGCCGATCGCTGTAGAGGATACATATTCGGACAGGCTGACGCTGTAATAATTGAACAGGATCACCGCAATGGTCACGCCTGCGGCAAGGCCCTGGTTCTCGGTCAGCGAGGAGAGGAAAGTGCCCACCGCAAGCAGCGCCGCGCCCATCAGGAACACCGCGGCCAGCGAGCCGTACGAGGTGGGCAGATACACATCCCCGAACCGGGAAAAGATGAGCGGATAGAGCGAGATGACCGCCAGCGGGATCAGGAATACCACCAGCAGCGCGGCAAATTTGCCCAGCACCACCTGTGTGGTCGTCAGCGGCAGCGAATACAGCAGCTGGTCGGTCTTTTGCCGGCGCTCCTCCGCGATCACACGCATGGTCAGGATGGGCACGATCACCACGAATACGATGCTGCCGAAGCTGAGCACATATTCAAAATTGCTCACCGCCGCTTCCAGATTGTAAAGCATCGCGCCGAAGCCGACGATCGCCAGCAGGAAGGCGCCGAACACATAGGCAGTGAAGGAATGGAAATAGCTTTTCAGTTCATGCTTGAGTACGGCTGTCATTTTGCTCCTCCTCCCCTTCTGCTGTCGTGTTTTCTGCCTGCGATGCCGGATCGCTGCTTTCGGTCAGCTCGATGAAGATATCCTCCAAACTTGCTTTTTGCAGTTTGAGCTCGAGCAGCGCCTTGCCGCTGCCGGCAAAGGCGAAAAACAGCCTGCGCGAGACCGCATAAATATCCCGGCTGTCCGTTGTGCACTGCGCGGAGACAAGCCCGTTTCCGGTCTCGTGCAGCTCCAGACCGGTGATCTCCTCCATGCCGGAAAGCAGCTGCTGCACCTGCGCGGCAGTGGCCTCGGTCGTGAATGCGATGCTGCTGTCCGCGAGCAGGCTTTTTTCGAGCGCTGCCGGCTCGTCAAATGCGATCAGCCTGCCGTGCGCGATGATCAGGATCTTGTCGCAGATCGCCTGCACCTCGGACAGGATGTGCGAGCTGAATATGACGGTGTGCGTCTGTCCGAGCTGGCGGATCAGGTCGCGGATCTCGATGATCTGCAGCGGGTCGAGGCCCACGGTCGGCTCATCCAGAATGATGACCTTGGGGTCGCCCAGCAGCGCCTGCGCGATGCCCACGCGCTGCCGGTAGCCCTTGGACAGCGACGAGATCCGCTGCCCGCGCACCTGCTGGATCTTCACCTGTTCGATCACCTGTTCGATCTGCCGGTCGAGCGTCTCCCCTTTCAGCCCCTTTGCCTCGCCGACAAAGCGCAGGTATTCCTCCGGGGTCTCGTTTAAGTAGAGCGGCGGCTGCTCGGGCAGATAGCCGATCAGGCGCTTGGCCGGTATCGCTTCGGTAAAAATATCGAATCCGCCGATCGTGACGCTGCCCGAAGTCGCGGACAGGCATCCGGTCAGTATGTTCATCGTCGTGGTCTTTCCCGCGCCGTTCGGCCCGAGGAAGCCGTACACATGCCCCTCGTCAATGCTGAAAGAGAGGTCATCCACGGCGAGAAAATCGCCGTAATATTTGGTTAAGTGGCTGACTGATATCATAAGGGTCCTCCTCACCCGCATCATTCCGCAGCGCGGCCCAAACCGCCCTGCCTTGCCCCTCAGTATACCGCGCTGCGCTAAATTGGGACTAAAGATTTTCTGGGACATGCAAAAGCGCGCGGTATCCAAACGACCGTTTGGATACCGCGCGCTTGTCATATCCGCACAGCGTTCCGCTGCGCAGGGCGGGTCAGCTGCGTTTAGCCCTGACCAGCCATCGACTGCTCATAGGATTCGATCATCTTTTTGACCATCTGGCCGCCGATCGAGCCCGCCTGACGGGAGGTCAGGTCGCCGTTATAGCCCTGCTTGAGGTTGACGCCGACCTCGGCCGCTGCTTCCATCTTAAAACGATCCATTGCAGCGCGTGCCTCCGGCACCATACCCTGATTGGAACCATTTTTCGAGTTCGTCATCGTATTTCTCTCCTTTGAATTTTGTTTTTGGGGTTTTGCTGTTAGTATGATGTGCGCAAAAACACGCGATATGAGATGAAATTGCTGTCCTTCATGGGAAAAGATGTGCTCTTTTCGGTTTTTATAGAAAAACGGAAATCTGCGCGGATCAAATTGTCAAATTTATCCGAACCGAATATAATTATGATAGTGAACACGCGGCAGACACCATAGGCGGCCAGCACCTCGCTACACCAACCTGCAAATGGATGCCAACCGTCCATTTGCGGCTACGTCTGCACAGAAAGAATAAAAGCAAACCGATACGCGCGAATAAGTCCGGTTTAAGGGATGCTTTATTTCATAAGATGTAAGCAAGATAATCCAGAACGGCAAAACACAGCAGAACAAAACGAGGTGATCGCAATGAGCGCATTTCTTGCTCACAAATCGGCAGACAACAGGGACCAGACCGTATTGGAACATTTGGAGGGCACCGCCAGATACTGTGCTGCATTCGCGCAGCTGTTTGATGCAGAAGAACAGGGACGTCTCGCTGGATTGGCTCACGATATTGGGAAATATTCTCTCGCGTTCCAAAAGCGGCTGCAAGGCGGTCCTCCCACAGATCATTCGACCGCAGGCGCTTTTGAGTGCATGAAAATACAGCAACCATTCGCGGCTTTCGCTGTGGCTGGGCATCATGGCGGTTTGCCTGACGGCGGCGGCCGTGGTGACAGGCCGGACGCCGGCACCTTCTTCGGCCGCATCAACCGGGCAGTGCTGGGAAAGCTGGATGATTACAGCGTCTGGAAGCAGGAGCTGTCTCTGCCAGCCGCCGCCGTGCCGGACTTCCTGCAAAAAGACAAGCCTGCCGGTATGTTCTTCACCCGCATGCTGTTTTCCTGTCTGGTGGACGCAGACTATACCGATACCGGTGTGTTCATGGCAGGGCAGACAGCAGACGATGGCGAACCGGCGTCCATGGATCAGCTGTGGGAACGCCTCCAAACATACATATCCGGGTGGTTCCCGCCAAAGGAAGAGCTGAACGCGCGGCGCTGCGCCATTCTTGCGCAGTGTATTCAGGAGGGGGAACA
>CALWJG010000065.1 GCA_944380945.1 uncultured Agathobaculum sp.
GCGTTCGGGTTGACGATGACGGGCAGCGAGCTGACCTCGGTCAGGCGCCTGACGATGGGCATCATCTGACGGGGGCCGAGACCGCAGTTGACGCCCAGCGCGTCCACGCGCAGGCCCTCCAGCATGGCGACGACCGAATCGACCGTGCCGCCGGTCAGCAACTTGCCCTTTTCGTCGAAAATCGCGGTCACCAGCACGGGCAGATCGCAGTTTTCCTTGGCGGCCAGTACGGCGGCCTTCATCTCATAGCTGTCGCTCATGGTCTCGATCAGCACCAGATCCGCGCCGGCCGCCGCGCCAAGCCGCACGACCTCGCCGAACAGCTCGACCGCCTTTTCAAACGGCAGGTCACCCATCGGCTGGAGCAGCCGTCCGGTCGGGCCGATGTCCAGCGCGATATAGGCGTCTGCCCGGCCGGACAGGCGGCGCGCCTCCTGCGCATTTGCCACAGCGGCCTGCACGATCTCGCGCAGATTGTCCGGAAATTTGAGCGCATTGGCGCCAAAGGTATTGGCGTTGATGATGTCGCACCCGGCCTCGAGATAGGCGCGGTGCACGGAGATCAGCTCCTCCGGTCGGGTCAGGTTCCAGGTCTCGGGCAGCTCGCCCGCGGCAAGGCCGCGCTCCTGCAGGATGGTGCCCGTGCCGCCGTCAAAAAACAGCCATTCTTTTCCCAGTCGTTGTGTCAGCTTCATGTTTTATCTCCTAAATGCACAATCTGTTTTTTCGCAGGTCTCGCAGCCGCTGCGGTGGCAGGGCTGCGGCGTATTGGTCAGCCCGATCACCGCTGTCACCGATTTAGTCGGCGCGAGCAGGCAGCTTTCGGTCACGGTCAGGCCGATCTGCCGCGGGGTATCCAGCAGGCGCGCAAAGTCGCGCTGGTGTTCGATGGAGAAATCCCCATAGCCCGGGCTGAAGCGCGGACGGCAGTACAGCCCCTCCCCTGCCGCTTCACACCGGATCATATCGTTTACCCCGTCGCACACGGTCTCGATCATGGCAGCGGCCGCAGCCTGATAGAGCACCGCGTCGCTCATCCGGACCGCGCTGGCGCGGGCAAGCAGGCGGTCGGCCTCGATTCCGAGCGTCGCTGCCATCAGGTATACGCCCATGCAGCCCCGCAGATTGCGGGACAGGTCGCGGCTGCAAACGGTCACGTCCGCAATGCACAGCGTGTCTGCGGACGGATGCGTCAGCGCAAACCGTCGAAATATCGACCGCGGGCGCGCAGCGGCCTGCAATTCGGCCGCGCACGCGTCCAGCCGCGCGCTGACCGCCGCATCGGGCTGCGCGCCGCGGTAGCCGAGGTAGCGCAGCGCCTCCTGCCGGTCAAACGGGATCACTTCAGGATCTCCGACAGGCTGGCCTGAATGCCGGCCGCGATCTCCGGCTTGTTCATCGAATACACATGGATGTGGTTGACGCCGTTTGCGATCAGGTCGATGATCTGCTCGGTCGCATAGATGACGCCGGCCTGCTTCATGGCAGCCGGATTATCGCCGAAGCGGTCGACGATCGCCTTGAACCGCTCGGGCAGGTAGGTGCCGGACATCGAGGTGATGCGCTTGATCTGCTTGACATTGGTCACCGGCATGATGCCCGCAACGACCGGCACGGTGATGCCCTTTTCGCGGATGCGGTACAGGAAGTTATACAGGATATTGTTGTCGAAAAACATCTGGGTCGTCAAAAATTCGCAGCCCGCGTCCACCTTTTCCTTCAGGTGCAGGATATCCTCGGTCTTGCTGGCGGCTTCCGTGTGTCCCTCCGGGTAGCAGGCGCCGCCGACGCAGAAATCGCCCTGCGATTTGATGTCGCGCACCAGCTCGGACGCATAGTGATAGTCGTTGGCCGGCGCGCCGCCCTCGGGGATGTCGCCGCGCAGCGCGAGCACATTTTCGATCCCCTGCTGCTTGAACGTCGCCAGCATTTTGGCGACATGCGCGCGTGTGGAGGAGACGCAGGTCAGGTGGGTCAGAACGGTGACGCCATACTTTTCGTGCAGGTCGGACGCGATGTGAACAGTGTGCTCGCTCGTGCCGCCGCCCGCGCCATAGGTGACGCTCATAAAATCCGGCCGCAGCGCCGCGATCTCCTGCGTGGCCTGCGCGACCGATTCGTATGTACTGCTGGTCTTGGGTGGGAACACCTCAAAGGACAGCGTGACCTTATCCTGATTCAAAAGGTTGGAAATTTTCATCTAAAACCCCTCCTGTTTTTTCGCACTATTTTGCATTGACATAAGTATAGCACAATTCATACCTTTATTTCCAGACTTAAATGCGCTATAATGGGAACCGTTGGAGGGATGGATTTGACCGAGCTTGTCAAAAACTGCCGCCTGTGTCCGCGCGCCTGCGGTGCAGACCGGACAAAGACGCGCGGCCTGTGCGGGGCGAACGACCGGATCGAGGCGGCGCGCGCTTCGCTGCATCTTTGGGAGGAGCCGCCAATCTCGGGCACGCGCGGCTCGGGCACGGTGTTTTTTTCGCACTGTTCGCTGGGCTGCGTGTTCTGTCAGAACCGGCAGATCAGCCGGCGTGACGCCGCCGGGCGGGAGATCACGATCCCCGCGCTGGCAAGCACCTTTCTCTCGCTGCAAAAGCAGGGCGCGCACAACATCAATCTTGTGACCGGCGCGCATTATGTGCCGCAGATTATTGAGGCGCTGCGGCTTGCCCGCGGTCAGGGGCTGTCCATCCCCATTGTCTATAATTCCAGCGGCTATGAATGCGTGGAGACCCTCCGCCTGCTGGAGGGCTGGATCGACATTTATCTGCCGGACTACAAATATTACAGCAGCTACTACGCTGCGCGCTACTCCCACGCGGCGGATTACCGCGAAACCGCAGTGCAGGCGATCACCGAGATGGTGCGCCAGACCGGCGCGCCGCAGTATGACGGGGACGGCCTGCTCCGCCGCGGCACGGTCATCCGCCATCTGATGCTGCCCGGCCTTGCGGGCGATACGGCGCAGGTGCTGCGGGACATCGCCGCCCGCTTTGGCGGCGCGGCGCTCGTCAGCCTGATGCGGCAGTACACCCCGTTTGGCATGCAGGACTGGCCCGAGCTCGACCGCAGGATCACGGACGAGGAATATGACGACGCCTGCGAACTGTTCCGCGCGCTGGGACTCGGCGGCTTTTTCCAGCAGGCGGAGGCGGTCAGCGAGAGCTTTATCCCCGCCTTTGACGGGACCGGATTGGAGGAAAGTGAAACATGAAAACCGTACTGAGCATTGCAGGCACCGACCCGACCGGCGGCGCCGGCATCCAGACCGACCTGAAAACCATTGAAGCGCACGGGCTGTACGGCATGGCCGCGATCACGGTGGTCATTGCGCAGAACACCATGGGGGTCGCGGACCTGATGCCCGTCCCGGCGGAGCTGGTGGCAAAGCAGATCGACTGCGTGTTTGACGATATCAGGCCGGATGCGGTCAAGCTGGGCATGCTGTATGACGCGGACATCATCCGCGTGACAGCCGACCGGCTGCGCGCGCACCGCGCGAAAAACGTCGTGCTCGATCCGGTGATGATTTCCTCGAGCGGGCATGCGCTCAGCCAGCCGGATGCGCTGCCGGCACTAATTCGAGATATCTTCCCATTGTGCGCGCTCGTCACGCCCAACCTCAACGAAGCGGCGGCCATCTGCGGGCGGCCGATCGCGTCGCGCGGGCAAATGGAGCAGGCGGCGCAGGAGATCGCTGCCATGACGGGCGGCGCAGTGCTGGTCAAGGGCGGCCATCTGGCGGACTGCGCGGATGACCTGCTGTGCGAAAATGGTCAGCTGCACTGGCTGCCTGCGCCGCGCATCGACAACCCCAACACCCACGGCACGGGCTGCACGCTCTCCTCGGCGATCGCCTGCGAGCTGGCGCAGGGCATTTCCATGCTGGGCAGCGTCAAGCGCGCAAAACGGTATCTGACCGCCTGCATCCGATACGGCTTGGATCTCGGGAAAGGCTCGGGGCCATTGCAGCACCGGATCGAATGGGAACAGTAGGGCAAAATATAAGAACACGGAAAACCGCGAGCGCCCGCAGCATATCAACTGCGGGCGCTCGTTTGCTATGTGCGGTTTTTCCGTCGGTCGTTTTGCGACTGGCTGTAATGCCGCGCCTTTTCCTCATACATCAGGCGGTCGGCTTCCTCCAGCTGCTCCCGCAGATTGCAGTCCATCATGCGCCAGCTCACACCGGCGGAAATGCTGATGCCGCTCATCTGCATGCTTTCGCGCGCGGCTGTCGCGCAGGCGCGGAACGACGCTTCACTCGACTCCTCATCGATCACGACGAATTCATCCCCGCCGACGCGGTAGGATCTGCCGCGGAACGCCTGCAGGATGTGCGCTGCCGCGCGGCTGATCAGCTGGTCGCCTGCCGTGTGGCCCTGACGGTCGTTAAGTTCCTTGAGTCCGTTCAGATCAAAGCACGCGACGCCAAGCTGTGTGCAGGCATGGGTGCGGTAATACTCCATATCCTGATTGAAGCGGTTGCGGTTATACATGCCGGTCAGCGTATCCTCATAGCTCAGGCGCTTGAGCGCGGATTCCAGCTCCTTGCGGCGCGTGATGTCAAAGAAGATGCGCTGAATGACCTGGCCCTGCTCGCTGTCGCTGATCATGGCGTTGCTGCAGTTGAGGTAAACCAGCCGGCCGGAGCGGTTGCGGATGCGGTAATCGATGTTCAGGCTGTCGCCCGGCTTGCGCAGCCGCGACAGGCATTCCTGCATGCCAACGTCATCCTCCACCACCACGCTTGGCGCATAGCCGCGGGACCAGTCCGCCTGACGGACCTCGTTTTCGGTCCATTCCAGCATATCCGTGACCGTGCGGTTGAAGGTGAGCAGCTGGTAGCTGCCGTCCGGCTTGCGCAGCAGCCGCAGGATGCCGCAGGGCACCGTGTTGTAAATGCTGGTCAGTTCTGCGGTCTTTTCCTCGATCTGATGCTTTTGCAGCTCCACCTGCTCCTGCAGGTATTTGGTTGTCTGCTGCGCCATCTGCGTTGGGAAGCCGACGTCGCCTTCGACCATCTCGGAATACGGGTTGGAGATATGGATGTGGAAGCACCGCGCCCGGTCATCCACCCAGCGGAAGCCCATAGTCACGCGCTGGTGCACGCGCAGGTAGACGTTCGTCGACGGGTCGGTCGAGATCCACATCAGGCCGGTGCACAGATAGGCGTCGGGAGATATGCGCAGCACATAATAATGCTCGTCCGTAATGTTGCAGCGCGGCACCTTGCCCGCAAACTGGCGGAAGATCTGCGTGACGGTTTCGGTCCCGACAGCATGCTCCTCCTCTCCCGCGCCAAACCAGCTGAACTGCTCGTCAAACAGGGATACAAGCGCCTCAATATTATTTTCACAGTAATGCATGTGCATCATATAACTGGTCAGATCCATGATCTGCTGCTCTTTCGTAACAGATGGATCTCTTCTATCGATCGCACGCATATTATTCGGGGTCTCCTTCTGTCCGGCGCGGACTGAAATCACAGCCGCCGGATAATGAAAAAAGCAAAATATTCGTTTTGTCCAGTGAAATAGCCTATATCCCGCCGGTCCTGCGCGGGACAGGGCATCAGCCGTCGATCTGCTTCGATCCATCGGCTTTGTATCGATCAACTGTAAACATTATACAGCAGCGCGGCGCACAAAACAAGCTGTATGAGAAAAAAGCCGGTTTTATGTTTGCTCCGCGCAGAGGGCGGGACCTGCCCACAGCAGATCCCGCCCGTTTTGGTTCGGTTTACTTAAATTCGATTTTCTGCCGTTCGATCCTGCCCCAATGGTGCTTTTTGCGGCGGTAGCCGATCAGGGCGGCCATGCGCACCCACGCGAGAATGAACCGCAGGCAGGTGACCTCGAATATACACAGCCCCACCGCCTTGAAAATATCAGACGGATACAGCCGCAGGTCGATGGTGTGTACGCGAGCGAAAAACGCCGTGAGCGACAGCACAGCTGCGTAAACAACATAGATGAAAAAAAACAGCACCATGAACGGCACATTGATCAAATCGACCGCAAAGGCCAGCAGTGTGGTCAGCACGCCGAACACCTCGATATACGGGGAGAACAGCTCGTAGATCAGGAAATAGAAATAGGATACGAAGCCCACCAGACCGTAGCGCGGATTGCCGAGAATGTGACGGTGCTTCATCATGCTCTGGAACAGGCCGATGTGCCAGCGCCGCCGCTGCCTGCACAGGTCGCGCAGGCGCTCGGGCACCTGCGTCCAGCAGATGGCATCCGATACATAGCGGATGCGGTAGCGCCGGTGGTTTTCCCGGCAGAACACATGCAGCTTGACCACGAGCTCCATATCCTCGCCCATGGTGGCGGTGTCATATCCGCCGGCGGCGATGACCGCGCTTTTGAGGAACAGGCCGAACGCACCGGAGATGATGATGTTGCCGTTGAATTTGTCGAACAGGATGCGGGAGGCGAGAAACGACCGGTCGTATTCCAGCACCTGCATACAGGCCAACAGCCTGCGCGGCATCCGGTAGCGCACAACACGGCCGTTTTCGATCTCTGCGCCGTTGCAGGGGCGCACCGTCCCGCCCACAGCGACCACATCGGAATCCTCGAGTACGGGACGCACGATCTTCTCCAGCGAATCGTATTGCAGCACCGAATCCGCATCCAGACAGAGGAAATACGGGTAGCGGGATACGTTGACGCCCATATTGAGCGCATCCGCCTTGCCGCCGTTTTTCTTGCACACCAGCGTGATGGGAACCTTATAAGAAAGTGATTCATACACTGCGGTCTCCTGCTGGCAGGGGATCCGCCGCTGGATGGGGCGTTCGATGCGCTGCATATGAAAGTGTTTGCACATCAGCTCCACGGTGTCATCCGTAGAGCCGTCGTCCACCACGATGATCTCATAAAGCCGGTATTCCAGCTGAAGCAGCGATCGGACAGTGGCCTCGATCGTCACACCCTCGTTATGCGCGGGCACAATGACGGAAACCGGGATGAAATAGTCGTCAGCAAGCTCATTTTTCAGCAGATTGCGCCGTTTGGCGGCGTACAGCTCGGACGAGCCAACGGTCACCGACAGGAACAGAAAGCTGGCGTAGCCGATCATATAGAGAATGAAGAAAAATTCCACGCACAGCAGGAACCACTGGATCGCGTCTCTCATACCGTCGCCGCCTCCCTTCTGGCAGGCTGTGCATTGGCTGTCTGTGCCTGCTGTTCCAATCGCCGCTGCTCCAGACGATAGGTCAGCATCTCGCGGGCATATCGATCATCCGCCCGCAGGCGGCCCAGTAAAGACTCATAGCTGAGTCCCTGTCTTTCCAGACTGGCCGAGGCATTATACCGCACATACCAGTTGGGGCTTTGCAGCGCCTGCACCAGCGCCTCCTGCACATCCTGTCCCGTATAGCCTGCCAGCGCCGCAGCGCTGACGGCTGCATACTCCCAGCGGACCGGATCGTCATCGCGCGCCAGACGCAGCAGAAGCGCACGCGCCGGCTCATATGGATACCGGCCGAGATAACGGATCGCAGGGAAATGCAGTTCCTTGTTCCGGCTGTCGTCCTGCAGCAGTGCGAGCATCTGGTTGCAGTAATTTCCGCTTGTAAAGCGGATATAGTCCAGAATCGCACGCTGGACATGCAGGGAAAAACGATCAAAGCTTTGCAGCAGCTGGGCGATCAGTGCATCGCTGTCTCCGGTATAGCTGCGCAGGGTCTCGGTGACCAGCTTTTCGCGGATCTGTCCTTCGTCCCGGTTCTGCAAACGCAAGAGGGCATCCGTGACGACCGACGGATTGCCGAATGTGCACAGCGCCTTGAGCGCATTCACCCGGCAGTACAGGCTGTCCTTCTGCAGGTAGGACAGAAGCAGCTGCTGGATCTGCTCTGCGGGCATGAAGCGCTGCAGCTGATGGCGGTACAAAAAGTGGCAGAAATAGGCGGCCTGCGTGTTTTCCCGCCGCAGATAGACACGGGCCAGATCCAGGCACACCGGTTCAAACTGCTGTATGTACAACCGGACGGCCGGATCCCGTCCGTCCAGCTCATCCAGCAGCCGGTCAAATGCCAGCAGATGGCTTACGCGCGCCAGCCTGCGGCGCAGCATCTGCCAATGGCGCGGCGAAGCCTGTCCACCGGACCGGATTGTCTCCAGCTGAGACGTGGCCTGCCGACGGAACCAGTCGGTCCGATGCACGCGCCGGCGGTCATCCGTGTGCAGGTGCGCCATATACAGCAGATTAAAGACAAGCATGCTGATGCAGACCAGTCCGTATCCATATAATAAAACTTCAGCGCCCATCGCGCGGATCACTCCTTTCCGGGCTATACATTGTCATGATGCAAGGCTGGCCCAATATTGTTGCAGTATATAATAAGATTCTTTCAGCCGTTCGTGATAGGTGACCTGATTGCCCCAGCCCTGCAGCGGGAACGCGGCCATGGGTGCAGCCGCCTCTCCTTCCCCTGTGCACAGGCCGACATACATCTCCTCGATTTGGATATATTCGATGCCGTAGTGCTCATAATAATCGTCGTGGATCATCATTTCCGAGGGATCGGCGAAATTCAGCAGCTGCCAGGGGATGCGGATCTCGACGCCGTCCTCCGTGAACATATAGTCCGCCAGCGA
>CALWJG010000066.1 GCA_944380945.1 uncultured Agathobaculum sp.
GGAGATTATACGAAAAGGCTTGTGAAAGGAGCGGGTGCAAATGGACGTACAGGTCGGCGACATCCTGACCATGAAAAAGCCGCATCCCTGCGGCTCCAAGCAGTGGAAGGTGCTGCGCACGGGCATGGACTTCAAGCTCAAATGCGAGGGCTGCGGGCACGAGGTCATGCTGCCGCGCGCAAAGGCGGAAAAAAACATCCGGACCATTGAACGGGAGGGAAAAACCATATGCTGATCGACGGCAAGCAGATGCATATTCAGATCAAAAAAGGCGATATCGGGCGCTATGTCATCCTGCCGGGCGATCCCGGCCGCTGCGAGAAGATCGCGCGCTATTTTGACCAGCCCCGCCAGATCGCGCACAACCGCGAATACACCCTGTGGACGGGCCTGCTGGACGGCGAACCCGTCGCCGTGTGCTCGACCGGCATCGGCGGCCCGTCGGCCGCCATCGCGCTCGAGGAACTGGTCGAGTGCGGCGCGGATACCTTCATCCGCGTGGGCACCTCGGGCGGCATCGTCGACGAGGTCTGCGGCGGGGACATCGTCATCGCCACCGCCGCCATCCGGCAGGAGGGCACGAGCCGCGAATACCTGCCCATCGAGTTCCCGGCCGCGGCGGACTTCTCGGTCGTCTCTGCGCTGCGGGACGCGGCGGTTCAGCTCGGCCTTGTCCACCACATCGGCGTCATCCAGTCCAAGGACAGCTTTTACGGCGAGATCCGCCCGGCGCAGCAGCCCATCGCGGACGAGCTGCTCGCCAAGTGGAAGGCGTGGAAGGCCGCGGGCGCGCTCACGAGCGAAATGGAGACCGCCGCGCTGTTCATCGTCGCGCAGGTGCTGCATGTGCGCTGCGGCGCGGTGCTGAATGTGCTGTGGAACGCGGATAACGACGATGCGCCCGCCATCCCGCCGGACGCGGCCGAGCGCGGCGTCCGCACCGCGGTCGAGGCGCTGCGCATCCTGATCCGGGAGGACAGTGCCGCGAAATGACCAAGCCAAAGCAAGCAAAGCGCGAGGCCGACCTGGGACGCGACCCGGTCGGCCCGCTGCTCGTCCGCCTGGCGCTGCCGACGATCTGCGCGCAGGTGGTCAATCTTCTGTATAATATCGTCGACCGCATCTACATCGGCCAGATCCCGGGCGAGGGCGCGCTCGCGCTGACCGGCATGGGCGTCACCTTTCCGGTCATCACGCTGATCTCGGCGTTCGCCTCGCTCATCGGCATGGGCGGCGCGCCGCGCGCGTCCATCTCCATGGGCGCGGGCGAGCACGAAAAGGCCGAGCGCACGCTGGGCGCGAGCACCGCCGCGCTGTGGGCGCTCTCCGTTGTGCTGACCGTGGTGTTCCTGCTGTTCCAGCGGCCGCTGCTCATGCTGTTCGGCGCGTCGGCGGATACGCTGCCCTATGCGCTGGAATATCTGAACATCTATGTGCTGGGCACGATCTTCGTCATGACCGCGCTCGGGCTCAACGGCTTTATCACCGCGCAGGGCAAATCCGGCGTGGCGATGAAAACCGTGTTGATCGGCGCGGTGCTCAACGTGGTGCTCGATCCGGTGTTCATCTTCCTGTTCGGCATGGGCGTGCGCGGCGCCGCGATCGCGACCGTCATTTCGCAGGCGGTCTCCGCCCTCTGGGTGGTCAGGTTCCTGTCCGGTCCCAAGAGCTCGCTGCGCCTGCGGAAACCCATGCTGCGGCTGGACAGGCGCATCCTGCTGCCCGTGTTCGCGCTGGGCGCGTCGCCCTTTGTCATGCAGGCGACCGAAAGCCTGCTGACCGTGACCTTCAACGTATCGCTGCAGAAATACGGCGGCGACCTTGCGGTCGGCGCCATGACCATCCTGACCTCGGTCGCGCAGATGCTCCAGATGCCGCTGATGGGCCTGTCGCAGGGCGCGCAGCCCATCCTGAGCTTCAATTACGGCGCAGGACGGCCGGACCGCATGAAGCAGGCGGTGTGGTACAACCTGCTCATCGCCTGCGGGTTCGCGTTTGCCGTGTGGGGCGTGGTGCAGCTGGCGCCGCACGCGGTGGCGCAGCTGTTCAACCGCAACGAGGCGCTGGTCGACCAGACCGCGTGGGCGCTGCGCATCTATTTCGCCGTGGGCTTCACCATGGCGTTCCAGAATACCTTCCAGCAGTCGTTCATCGCGCTGGGCGAGGCCAAGATCTCGCTCTTCCTCGCGCTCGAGCGCAAGATCATCCTGCTCATCCCGCTCATCCTGCTGCTGCCGCAGGTGATGGAGGACAAGCTGTTCGCGGTGTTCTGCGCCGAGCCGGTCGCCGACCTGCTCGCCGCCGCAACGACCACCACGCTGTTCCTCCTCCGCTTCCGGCATATCCTGCGCAATATGCCGCAGCAGCCCGGGCAGGACAAAACCGCATAAAGCGAAAACCGGCTGCGATTGCAGCCGGTTTTCGTTTGCCTGTGGTTATGATTTTAATATTCGATCGTCGCCATGACCTCGGACACGTCCGGTTTTTCGGAGATCAGGCCCTCGTCGTACATCCAGTCGATGTTCTCCTGCCAGCACTGCTCGGTCTGGCTGAGGAAGGGCGCGTCCGCGGTCTCCATCAGCGGCAGCAGCGTCTCGCACGACTGCTTCTCCACATCCGGGTCAAGCGGGAAGTTGGATTCGTCCTGATTGTCCAGCAGCACCTGCAGCACTGCGTCGGTGGTGGTCTGGAAATCGCGGAAGCCCTTTTCGCACGCGCGCAGGAAGCCGGCGAGCACGTCGGGCTCCTGCTCGATCATCTCGTCGCTCGCGAGGAAGATGCCCTCGTAATACTGCGGCACGCCGAAATCGTCCGGGAAGAAGTAGTTGACCTCAAAGCCCTCCTTCTCCATCTGCGGCACCTCGTGGTTGACCAGACAGCCGATGGTGGCGTCCACATTGCCGGTCACCATCGAGCTCATCAGGTCGAAGCCCACGTCGACCAGCTCAACGCTCGACGCATCCGCGCCGCTGTGCTCCATGATGCTGTGCACAAGCGCCTCGGAGAGCTCGGTGCCCGCGTAGCCGACCGTCTTGCCGACCAGATCCGCCGGCTCGGTGATGTCCTTGTCCTTGAGCGACAGGATGATATTGAGCGGCGCCTGCACGACGGCCGCGATCGACTTGACCGGCACATCCTGCTCGACACGCGCCTGAATGACGTCCTGCTGGTAATACAGGCCGATGTCCGCGCGGCCGGCCGCGACCATGCTCATCGCATCGTTGACGCCTGCGGGCGGCTGGATGTTGACGGTCAGGCCCTCCTCCTCGAAGTAGCCCGCCTGCTCCGCCTGATACAGGAAGGCGTGCAGCGCGTTCGGGTACCAGTCGAGCACGACGGTCAGCTCGCGCAGCGCGTCGTTTTCTTCGGTGCTGGTATTCTGGGCGTCGTCTGCGCCCGGGGTCTGGGCGGCCGTGCAGCCGGTCAGCAGCAGGGCAAGCGCCGCAAAGGCGGCGAAAATTCTCTTTTTCATTGTATTTCCGTTTCCTTTCAATGGATTGCAGGTATTAAAAATGCTTTACATACATGCGCACTTCCGCGCCGAAAGACGCGGTGCGTTCTCTCGTTTGAAACCGAGGTTCCAAACGAATCAGAGGCTCCCGCGCCAGGTGACGACCTTTTTCTCGATCCATGACACGATGGCCACCGCCAGCATCGCGACCGCGCTCAGCAGCACGATGGGCGCAAACACGCCCGCGCCGTCCAGCTGGGTCATCATGCGGCGGCTGAAATAGCCGAGCCCCGCCTGCGCGCCCAGCCATTCGCCGATTGCAGCGCCGATGATGGACATGGGGATCGCCATTTTGATGGCGGAGAAAAAGTACGGCAGCGCCGCAGGCAGCTTGAGCTTGCAGAAGATCTCCTTCCGGCCCGCGCCGAAGGTCTTGAGCATATCGACCATATCGGTCTTGGCCGAGCGGAAGCCGTCGAACACCGTGATGGCGATGGGGAAAAAGGTGATCAGCACTGTGACCAGCACCTTGCTCCAGATCGTATAGCCGAACCAGAGCACGAACAGCGGCGCAAGCGCGGTCGTGGGGATGGTCTGCGAGGCCACGATCAGCGGATAGAGCATCTTTTCAGCCGCAGGGCTCGCGTCCATGAGGACGGCGAGCAGCAGGCCGAGCACGACCGAGATCGCAAGGCCGATGCCGGTGCAAAGCAGCGTCGCGGGCAGGTGCGCGGTAAACAGCGGGCCGCGCAGCTCCCACAGCCGCGCCAAGATCTGCGTGGGCGACGGCAGGATGTACGCCGCGTCCATGCCCATCGCGCCCGCCTGCCAGAGCACCAGCAGGATAAACACGAAGATCAGCGCGGGCAGATTGGCGTTTTTCCTCATGCGCTCACCTCCCGCCGCAGCAGGCCGATCAGCTTTTCGCGCAGGGCGAGCATATCCGGATGGGTCAGGCATTCGCGCGTGCGCGGATAGGACGCGGGCACGTCGAACGACACCAGCCGGCGGATGGGCGTCTCCTCCACGACCAGCACGCGGCCGGACAGGAAGATCGCCTCCTCCACGTCATGCGTGATGAACAGCACGGTCTTGTGCTCGCGCTCCCACTGGGCGAGCAGCCATTCCTGCAGATTGATGCGCGTCAAAAAATCGAGCGCGGAAAAGGGCTCGTCCAGCAGCAGTAGCTCGGAGCCGGTCAGCAGCGTGCGCGCAAAGGCGGCGCGCTGCCGCATGCCGCCGGACAGCTCGTCCGGCCGCTTGTCCCCCCAGCCGGCCAGACCGACCGAGGCCAGCGTCTCCTCCGCCCGCTGCGCCATCTCCGCGCGGGACAGGCCGCCGCGGATCTCCATGGGCAGGCACAGGTTGCCCGCCACCGTGCGCCACGGGAACAGCAGGTCGCGCTGGGGCATGTAGCCGCAGTAGCCGCGCCGGCCGTCGATCCTCTCGCCGTCCACGAGGATGTCGCCGCTTTTGCGCGGCAGCAGCTGGTTTACCAGGCGGAAGATGGTGGATTTGCCGCAGCCGGACGGCCCGATCACCGATACGAACTCGCCCCGGTCGAGGCCGAAGGACAGCCCGTCGATGATGTTGAAGTCCTCGCTGTCATACTGGAACACGACGTTTTGGAATTCGAGCATGTGCATCACAGCGCCTCGTCCCATGCCATGTCCCAGAACATCGCTTCGTAGCGCGAGCAGGCGACGAAAATGTCGGTCAGGCGCTGCAGCTGCGCCTCGGTATAGCCGTCGGCGAGCTGCTCCATCAGCGCGGTCAGGCGCTGGTTCTCCTGCGCGTAGGCGTCGCAGGCATAGCCCTGCACCCACTCGCCGTAGAACGCGTGTTTGTCTGCATCCGGATAGTTTTGGACGATCCACTTGGCGATGTACTCATAGCTGAGCGCGCAGGAGAGCACGGCGGCCATGATCTCGGCCGGACCCTCCTCTGCCGCGACCGCGCGCATATACGCGGTGTAGGACAGGTTGGAGAGCGACGGCTTGACCGACTCCGCCTGTTCCTCAGTGATGCCGAGGCGCTTCATATAGCCGCGGTGGATCTCCATCTCGCCGTTTAAGATGCTCGCCACATAGGAGGCGAACACGCGCATGACCGCGGGTTCGCGCGACTTGACTACGCCCTGGGCGAACACTTTGGCGTAGTCGAACAGATACAGGTAATCCTGCAGCAGATAGAAACGGAATTTTTGAGCATCAAGGCTGCCGTCCGCAATGCCCCGTACAAAGGGATGGCTGAGATAGCCCTCCCAGATCGAACGGGACGCAGCGAGCAGTCGCTCGGTCGTTTGGTTGTTTTTCAAGGTGGTACCCCCAATGAAATCGGTTTGACTGACGGCCTGCGGCCGGCAGCGCTTGTTGGTTTTTACTTACAATAACTCGATGCGCAGCCCCTCTGCCAGCTCATCGTCTGTCAGCCGGCTGACCGCATCGATCAGGCGTGTCCGGAAGGAAGCGGTGCCCTCCATCTCTTCACGAACCCGCCGCTCGGCTTGTTCGCCGCATACTTTCATCACCCCCGCTGCCGCTGCCGCGGCTTCTAATAATGTATCGGGATTCGCCCCGCAGCACGCTGCGGTCAGCGACGTGAGCATGCACCCCGCGCCGGTGATCCGGCGCAGGAGCGCGCTGCCGCCGCGCAGCACTGCGGTGCGTTTTCCGTCTGTTACCAGGTCGAGCGCCCCGGTCATCAGGGCGACGACGCCTGTCCTCCGGCTGAAATCCTGCAGCC
This sequence comes from uncultured Agathobaculum sp., assembly GCA_944380945.1. GTDB lineage: Bacteria > Bacillota > Clostridia > Oscillospirales > Butyricicoccaceae > Agathobaculum. The sequence continues at coordinate 6,197 of CALWJG010000066.1, forward strand.
ATGCGGCCGATTCCGCCAGATTTTCCTCGGTCACGCGGTCGAGCGCGGAGGCTTCCACGCCGCCCTCCTGCCCCTTGCCCGCGGCCAGCGCGCGCAGTTCGGAGACATTGCCCCGCACGACCGAGACCAGCCCATCCGCCAGCAGATGGCTGCACATCTCGCCGCGCAGGCGGCTCGCGCCCGCAGCGACCGGGTCGAGCACGACCGGATGGCCCAGCCGTTTTGCCTCGCGCGCGGCCAGCAGCATGGCCTCCTGCGCGCGCAGCGCGCCCATGTTGAGCGCGAGCGCAGCGCTCGAGGCGGTGATCTCCTCGACCTCGCGCTCATCCTGCGCCATGATGGCCGCGCCGCCCGCGGCGAGCACGATGTTGGCGCAGTCGTTCGCTGTCACGATGTTGGTGATCGCGTGCACCAGCGGCCGCTTTTCGCGCACGCGGCGGACCGCTGTCAGGATCGCGTCGGTCAATGCAGCGCCCCCTTGATCTGGCTGAGCACCTGCGTGCGGCCGAGCGCGGCCAGCACCAGCACCGAGATCGCCGCGCCCACCGCGGTGGACAGCAGGAAGCTCGGCACAAAGGTGAAGAGCGCCGCCGAGGCGTTGTTCATCAGCAGCGCGGCGACCGGGTAGGACGCCATGCCGCCCAGAATGCCGGTGCCGAACACCTCGCCCACATAGGCGACCGGCAGGCGCGGCCACGCCTTATACAGCAGGCCGCACAGCAGTGCGCCGATCATCGAGCCCGGGAAAGCGAGCAGCGTGCCCAGACCCAGCAGGTTGCGCAGCAGCGAGGCGACGAACGCCATGCCGAACGCATAGCCGGGGCCGAGGAACACCGCGCCCAGCACGTTGACCATGTGCTGCACCGGCGAGCACTTGGAGCCGAACATCGGGATGGAAAACAGGCTGCCCACGACCGCGACCGCGACGAGCATGGCGGCGATGGTCAGCTTACGGATGGATTTGCTGTTCATTTTACTTCCTCCTCCGGAAAAATACGACAGAAATGATTGAGCGGACCGCAGCCGCGGCCCAGTCCGGGCGCATGGCGGATGGCGTCGGTCACATAGGCCTTGGCGCGCTCGACCGCCTCGGGCACGCTGCACCCCAGCGCCAGATTGGACGCGATGGCGGACGAGAGCGTGCAGCCCGTGCCGTGCGTGCTGGTGGTGTCGAGCTGCTCGATCTCATAGCGGCGGAAGCAAACGCCGTCATACAGCACATCGACCGCGCCCTCCATGTTCTTGCCGCCCTTGACCAGCACGTTTTTGCAGCCCTTGGCGTGGATGCGGCGCGCGGCCTCCTCCATGTCCGCCGGCGTTTTGATCGGCATATCCGCCAGATACTGCGCCTCCGGGATATTGGGTGTGAGCACCTCGGCAAAGGGCAGCACGGTCCGGATCAGCGCGCCGACCGATTCGGGCGCCATGAGCGCGTCGCCGTTTTTGGCGAACATGACCGGATCGACGACGATGTGCGGCGGCTGATACTGCTGCAGCTTGCCCGCGACCGCCTCCATGCAGGCCGGCGAGGACAGCATGCCGATCTTGACCGCGTCCGGCGTGATGTCCTCAAACACCGCATCGATCTGCTCCTCGATCATCTTCGGGCTGACGTCCTGAATATCGATCACGCGCGCGGTGTTCTCCGCCACGACCGACACGATCACGCTCATGCCGAACACGCCGTGCGCGGCCATGGTCTTGAGGTCGGCCTGCACGCCCGCGCCGCCCGAGCAGTCCGAGCCCGCGATGGTGAGCACTTTTTTCATTCTTTTTCCCTCCTGCTTTGTCTTTTTCACGAAAAAAGGACATCCCCCTGCGGGATGTCCCTGAATATACGTCCACACCCGCGCTCGGCGCGGGGAAACGGCTTTTTCCGCATCCCTACGTTGGCATTATCCAAATCAGGTAAGGTCGAGGCGGTACAGCCTCCTCTCAGCCCCTTTTCCGGAGCTCCCTTGCGAATAATAGAGTAGCATTTTGTCAGGCTTTTGTCAAGCATTGCCTGCGCCGCCCCTCCCCTTTTAACAGCCGCGCGGCGGCGTCCGCCTCAAGCTGCAGCTGGAACGACAAACGGGCATAGCAGGCGCGCGCCTGCGCGCCACTTTCGCTTATTTTTCCATGGTCTTCGCCGCAATATCCTTGAGTTCGTCCGCGGACATGCGCTTTGTCTCCTGTCCGCTG
>CALWJG010000067.1 GCA_944380945.1 uncultured Agathobaculum sp.
CTGCCGTATGTGTCGGCGGGTAGCTTTGCGGATACGCGCAGCGTTTACATCGAAGCGGCGGCAAAGCTCGGCATTGTCATGGGCTCGGACGGCCTGTTCCGGCCGGACGATCTGGTCTCCCGCGCCGAGGCGGCGGCGATGATGCAGCGCTGTATGGGCGTGTTCGGCCTGACCGAGGCCAACCGCCAGCCGATGCAGTTTGCCGACAATTATGCCATCCCGCGGTGGGCGGTCGAATCGGTCAAATATGTCTCCGGCCGCACCGACCTGAGCGGACAGGCGATCATGGGCGGCGTGTCGGGCAGCCGGTTTGCGCCGCAGGGCAGCTATACCATCGAGCAGGCCATCCTGTCCATCGGCCGCATGCAGTCCTCGCTGTTGGTGAGCGGTATTGCCGCGGGCTGGCGCGACGCGCCGGGGTATGACACGGTCTCGCTCGCGCTCACCTTCGGCGGCGACTGCACGCTGGGCCGCGGGCACGATTTCGCATACAGCGGCTCGTTTGACGAGATGTATGACCAGAAGGGCGCGGCCTATTTCTTCTCCGGCATCCCGGAATTTTTCAACGACGACCTGACCATGGTCAACTTTGAGGGCACGCTGACCAATGCCACAGCGCACGCCAACAAGACCTTTGCGTTCAAGGGGCGGCCGGAGTATGCCAAGGTGCTCGAGGCGGGCAGCATCGACGTGGTGAGCGTGGCCAACAACCATTCCATGGATTATCTGCAGCGGGGCTTTGACGACACAGTGCGCTACCTGTCGCCCTATGTGGCGGTATCCGGCTACGAGCGCATGCCGATCGTAGAGATCAAGGGTATTCGCATCGGCTTCGCGTCCAATGTCGGCTGGTCGTTCGACAGCGCGCAGCGGCAGTTCATCGACAACGCCATCCGGACGCTGCGGGCGCGCGGTGCGGACCTGATCGTGTTCAACTACCATTGGGGCGTGGAGCGCTCCTACCACAGCGACGCCACACAGCAGGCGATCGGCCGCTACTGCATCGATCAGGGCGCGGATCTGGTGATCGGCCACCATCCGCATGTGGTGCAGGAGGTCGAGACCTACAAGGGCAAGCAGATCGCCTATTCACTGGGCAATCTGGTGTTCGGCGGCAACAACAACCCGTCGGACAAAAACTGCCTGATCTACCGGCACAATTTCGTGGTCGATCTGGACAGCCGTCAGGTGACGGCCTCGTCCTATCAGGCGCTGCCGTACCGCGTGTCGTCGGTCAGCTGGCGCAACGACTATCATCCGGTCAAACGGTGACCGGACTGCGGAAAGACAGGGAAGGCCCCTCCGGCAAAAGCCGGAGGGGCCTTTTGGACGCTGAAAGATCGAGAGAAAAGTGCTTAAATCTTCAGTATATCGCGCTTTGTAGCGCACAAAACAGTCGCTGAATAGACAAGGTTGACATATGGATTTCGGTGTTTTTTCGAATAGAATTTTATCGAATCCTGCGGTATGATGTAAGCAGATCCGGAATAAAAGGAGGAACACAAAATGGATCGGTCCGCATTGGATCTGAGCGCTTTTCGAGATTTCCCCAGTCAGGAAGTGGGGCACGCCGTGCCACGGCTTTCGATCAACGAGAAGGGGATGCTTTCGATGAATACTGCGTTCCGGAAGGCGGTGGGAAGTGCCCGGGCGTTCCGAGGCATGTATACGGAGGACGGCAGCCGACTGCTTTTCCTCTCTGACAGAGAACCGAATATCCGTTTTTCTCCGGCCAACGCCACAGGACGCAACCGTGCATTGGCAGATATCCTGAAAAAGCTGGGCTATAAGTTTCCGGTGCTGTATACGATGGAGGAGTCGAAAGCAGATCACGTCTGGGTGGGGACTTGTCAGGAGATCATGCCGCCGCCGGCGCCGCCTGTAGCAATGAAGGCAAAACGGCAGCGTCGATCGGCAAAGGGGGAGACAGCATGAAAAGGGAAGGCGTTATCCCGCAGGGAGCATGAACTGTTTCAGCAGGCGGTTGAACAGTTGTGTCAGACGATGGGTGTAAGCGCAAACGATCCGGACATGAGCCAGACGGCATGGGCAGCGCTGCTTACTGCCTATCGAAGAGATCCGCAGAGCTTTGTCGGCCTGCATGCACCAGGATGGATACGCGGCTATCAGCTGGCGCAAGAGGAGATCCTTGCGGAACGACGCGCACGCAGACGCTTTTTCTATCAAAATATTCCGCTGGATGCGCCGCTTCAGGGAGATACAGGGGATACCCTGCTTCAGCTGCGCCGTTCACCCGCTGGTGAATTTGAAAACAGCATCTGCCTGCACGATTTCTTGGAGCGATTGGAACCGGCACTTCGGTGCGCCGCCCGCGGGATGATGGCGGGGGAAACCGTTGGACAAATATGCGCCCGCCAGCGATGGAGCAGGCTCTATACCCTCGGTGTGATCGAAAGACTGCGGAAAGCGGTTGAGACATATGTACGGCTCTGAATCGGAGAAGCGTGAATTTGTAATGCGGTAAACAACAGACAAAAGGAAAAAGTGCTGATTTCTTATCAAAATCAGCACTTTTTCTGGTGCGGATGGGGGGACTTGAACCCCCACGTCCTTGCGAACACTAGCACCTGAAGCTAGCGCGTCTGCCATTCCGCCACATCCGCATATTTGATTGTCCCGCACAGAGAAGGTGGTGCGAGTGACGGGACTTGAACCCGTACGTCGATTGACACACGCCCCTCAAACGTGCCTGTCTACCAGTTCCAGCACACTCGCATTCGCTCTCGTATCGAGTCGCCTCACTGTCAGCGACAAGTAGTATTATATCGAATGAGGGACGGAATGTCAACAGCTTTTTAACAATTTTCTAAATTTTTTCTCACAGACGGCGGGCGCAGCTTCAGCGGCCCGCGCGCCATGTGATCAGCTGTGCGGCGACCGACACCGCGATCTCATACGGCGTCTGCGCGCCGATGGCCAGCCCGACCGGCGTGACGATCCGGCGGCGGGCGTCCGGCACGCCTTCGCGCGCGAGCTGCTGGAACAGCGTTTCGCGTTTGCGGCGGCTGCCCATCAGCCCGATGTAGGAGGCGGGCGTGCCGAGCGCAAAGCGCACCGCGGCCGCGTCGCCGTCGTGCCCCCGCGTCATGATGCAGAACGCGTCGTCCGCCGTGGGCGCGAGCGCGTCGGTGAGCGTCTCGCCCAGCGCGGCAAAGGAGACGGTGAGCGTGCGCTCGGCGTGCGGGAAGCGGGCGGGCGAGCAGAATGCCGGACGGTCGTCCAGCACGAGCGTGCGGAAATCCAGCCGGTGCAGCAGATCGGCCAGCGCGCAGGAGACATGGCCGCCGCCGAGCAGGAACACCCGTCCGGCGTCCGCCAGCCGGACCGCGAGCACCTCACGGCCCGCATGCGTCACGACCGCCGGGCGCGCGGGCAGCGCGCTGTCCCGCACCGCAAAGGGCGCGGAACCGTCCAGCGGCAGGCACAGCCACGCGTCCGTGTGGCCGCGCAGCGCAGCGAGCGCCTGCTCGAGCGGCGCGGGATCGGAAAGCGGGGTGAACAGCATCTCGCTCGCCCCGCCGCACACCATGCCCAGACTGCCCGCCTGCCGGTTGTCCAGCACAAAGGTCTCGCGGTGCGGGACGTGCGGCTGCGCCGCTGCGATCTCCAGACAGCGGTGCTCGAGCAGTCCGCCGCCGACCGTGCCGGCCAGCAGGCCGTCCGGACCGGCGAGCATGAGCGCGCCTGTCTCGCGCGGGGTCGAGCCGGTGGCGCGCACGACCGCGACCAGCATCGCCGGTTGTCCGGCCTGCAGCGTCTCCAGTGCGGTCTGCAGCAGTGCTTGCAGCATGGGGAGTCCTCCTTTTTGCTCAGGTGAGCAGCAGTATGTTTTCCGGCGCAATGCCGAGCGCTTCCGGCGGGACGGCCGGCTTCTGGTCCTTGGGCATGCGCCACCAGAGCGGGGGCGCGGCCGCGTCCTGCCCCGCGCAGCGGAACAGGAAGATCCACTCGAACGGCTCCTCGACCGCATCTGTCCAGCGCACGGCAAAGCGGTTGGCGGATTCGTCCGGATGGAATGCGTGGGCGCGCAGGCCGACAGCGCGCAGCCCGTCCGGCACCGGCCGGGCGGTGGTCAGGCGCACGCCCCAGTCGGGGACGTCCACCGCGTATGCGCCCGCCCTGACCGCGGGCGCGATGTTTTTGCAGCCGGTCAGACGGGCGGCGGCGACGCTGCCCGGGTCGGCGAACACGGATTTGGTGTCCCCGCTCCGCAGGATGCGCCCGCCGTCCATCACGCACAGGCGGGAGCACAGGCGGTAGGCCTCGTCCCGGCTGTGCGTGACGAGCACGGCCTGCCGCCCGTATTCGCGCAGCAGGGCGGCGAACTGCGGCTGCAGCTGATCGCGCAGGTGGCTGTCCAGCGCGGCAAACGGCTCGTCCAGCAGCAGCAGGCGCGGTCGGCTGACCAGCATGCGCGCGAGCGCGGCGCGCTGCGCCTGCCCGCCGGAAAGCTGGGCGGGCAGGCGGTTTTCCAGCCCCTCGAGCTGCAGCAGGGCGAGCATTTCGCGCAGGCGGCGCTGCTTTTCCGCCTTGTCCTTTTCCCCGTGCAGGCCGCAAAGGATGTTTTTCGCCACGGTCATGTGCGGGAACAGCGCGTAGTGCTGGAACAGGTAGCCCACGCGCCGCTTCTGCGGCGGCAGGTCGATGCCGCGCGCGGCGTCGAACAGCGTTTCCCCATCCAGCACGATCGTGCCCTCGTCCGGCCGCTCCACGCCCGCAATGCAGCGTAGCGTCATGCTTTTGCCGCAGCCGGACGCGCCCAGCAGGCCGGTGACCGGGTCGTCGGTCTCAAAGCGGACGCCGAGCGTGAACCCGTCCAGCCGCTTGCGGATATCGACAGACAGGCTCATGCGCGGCGCACCCCCTTGCGCTGCTTGCGCTCCAGCATGCCCACCGTGCACAGCACGGCCGCCGAGATGGCGAGGTTGACCAGCACCCAGACAAAGGCGGCGCGGTCGTCGCCCGTGCGCCAGAGCTGGTAGACCGTGGTCGAGATGGTCGCCGTGCGGCCCGGGGTGTAGCCGATCAGCATGCTGGTCGCGCCGTATTCGCCCAGCGCGCGCGCAAAGGCCAGCACCACGCCCGCAAAGATGCCCTGCCGGCAGGCGGGCATGCGGATGCGCCAGAAGATATAGGTGTTCGACAGGCCGAGCGTCTGTCCGGCCTGCGCGAGCGTTTCGTCGAACGCCTCGAAGGCGCCGCGCGCGGTGCGGTAAAGCAGGGGGAAAGCCACGACTGCGGCCGCGATCACGCCGCCGTACCAGGTCATCACAAAGCGGACGCCGATGCTTTCGAGCGCCATGCCGAGCGGCCGCCGGCTGCCGAACAGCAGCAGCAGGAAATAGCCCACGACCGTGGGCGGCAGCACGAGCGGCAGGGTGAGCACGACATCCAGCGCCCCCTTCAGCATACGCGGCAGCCGCGCGGCATAGTACGCCGCCGCAATGCCGGCGAAAAACACCAGCACGCTGCTGACCGCCGCAATGCGCAGCGAATTGAAAAGCGGAAACCAGTCCACCGCACGACCTCCTTTTCGCACAGGCAGGACGAATGCCCTGCCTGTGCAAACCATCCAATATAAGTGTTATGCGACCGGCGAAAAGCCGACTCCCTCAAACACCGCCATCGCCTCGTCCGTGGACAGGTAATCGAGGAATGCCTGCGCTTCGGCCTGATGTTCGGACGTGTTCAGCACCGCCGCAGGGTAGATGACCTGCCCGCACATGGCGGGCGTGGCCTCATCCACGATGGTCAGGCCCGCGCTGAACGCGTCGGTCGCGTAGATCACGCCCGCGTCCACGCTGCCCTCGCTGACCTGCGTGGCGACCTCCTTGACGTTGGTGCCGTAGGTGATGCAGCCCGCCTGCGCGAGCGCGGCCTCGTCCAGTCCGTAATGGGTCAGGATCTTCTGCGTGTACTGGCCGACCGGCACATCGCTGTTGCCCATGGCGAGCAGGATGTCGCCCGCGGCGAGGTGCGCGGCGAGCGCGTCAAAGCTGTCGATCCCCTTGGGATTGCCGTCCGGCACGGCGAGCGTCACCTTGTTCTCCAGCAGGTCGACGCGGCTGCCCGCCAGCACATAGTCCAGCCCCTCGGTGTTGACCGAGGCGTCCGCAGAAGCGTCCAGCTGGTCCATCTGCTTCTGTCCGGCGGAGAGGAACAGGTCGCACACCGCGCCCTCCTGGATCTGGGTCTTGAGCGTGCCGGAGGAGTCGAAGTTGAAGACAAGCGTCACGTCCGGCGCGGCGGTTTTGTAGTCCTCCGCGATCTGGGTCAGCGTTTCGGTCAGGCTGGCGGCGGCGAACACGGTCAGCTCGACCGGCGCGGCGCCGTCCGGTGCGGTTTCGGCTGTTTTCGTACCGCCGCAGGCGGCAAGGCTGCCCGCCAGCGCAGCGGCCAGCAGCAGGGAGAGAATGCGTTTCATCAGGGTTTCTCCTTTCGGGATGCGTCACAGGGGCTTGCGCAGATAGATCATGTCGATGAGCTGCCGCCCGCCCTCATAGATCGGGTGGTCATAGTGGTCGGTGAAAAAGTTTTTGACGATATGCGAGCGGCGGAACCCGCATTTCTCGTAAAAGGGTAGGGTCAGCGGGCTGTCGCCCGTCCCGACCTGCAGGATCGTGTGCGACGGCCGGCAGCCTGCGGCGACAAAGTCCAGCATGGCGCGGCCATAGCCCTGCCGCTGCGCGTCCGGCGCGGTGGCCAGATTTTTGACCTCGGCGACGCCGTTTCCCTCGTCCGTCACCACGCAGACGGTTTTGACCCCGCCGTTCTCGAGCACGAACAGCCGCCCGCGGTCCAGATAGCGGTCGATCATGCTCTCCTGCTCGTCCGCCAGCAGCAGAAGGGGGAGATAGCGCTTTTTGTCCGTGCGGACCTCATGGATGTGCATGACAGCGCCTCCTTTGGCTATTGGGTGAACAGGTTTACCGCCCGCAGTCCTGCGGCGCGCCGCGCAGCAGCGCGAGCGCGTGCGGGAGCTGATCCAGAAATACGTCCATGCTCTCCATGCACGCCTTGGGGCTGCCGGGCAGGTTGACGATCAGCGTTTTGCCGCGGATGACCGAGACCGCGCGGCTGAGCATGGCGCGCGGGGTGATGCGCATGCTGGCGGCGCGGATGGCCTCCGCAATGCCGGGCGCATCCCGCTCCGCGACCGCACGCGTGGCCTCGGGGGTCACGTCGCGCGGGGCAAAGCCCGTGCCGCCTGTGGTCAAGATCAGGTCGGGCTGGCGCTGGTCGCACAGGCGGATGAGCTGCCGCTCGAGCGGTTCGCGTTCATCCGGAAGCAGCAGCTGTTCGATGACCGTGTAGCCCGCCTGCTGCAGCCGTGCCGCGACCGCGGGGCCGCTTTTGTCCTCGCGCTCGCCCGCGGCGCACCGGTCGGACAGCGTGATGACCGCCGCCTGAAAGGGAAAGGGCGCCGAGCGCGGGAGGATGCCGATCGCGTCGCCCGTGCGGATCTCTCCGCCCGTGAGCACGCGCGCAAACACGCCCTCGCGCGGCATGATGCAGTCGCCCATCCTTTTGTAGATCGCGCAGTGGCTGTGGCATTCCTTGCCGATCTGGGTCAGTTCGAGCACGGCGTCCCCGCACCCGAGCAGCGTGCCCACCGGCAGGCGGCGCAGGTCGATGCCCTCGACCAGCAGGTTTTCCCCGAACGCGCCGGGCTGCACCGCCGCGCCGCGCGCGTTGAACGCCGCGACCTCTTCCGCGGAGAGCAGGCTGACCTGCCGGTGCCAGTGTCCGGCGTGCGCGTCCCCGCGGAGGCCCCAGTCCTTTTCAAGTACCGCAGACGCCTGCGGCTGCTTGTGCACGCCGCGGGCCGCGCTCAGGCAAATGGCGATGATCTTACCCATGTTATCCTCCGATCTGGTTCATGTTTTTTCGTTCGGTGACCGCCTGCCGCCGGGCGAAGCAGTGCGCGGCGGGCTTGAGGCGCACCGCCTGCTCGATGGCGGCGCGCAGCGCAGCGCCGTCCGCGCCGCCGCGCAGCAGCGGCTTGAGGTCGATGCCGTCCGCATAGCACAGGCAGGGCTTCAAACGGCCGGTGCTGGTCAGGCGCACGCGGTTGCAGTCCGCGCAGAAGCTGTGGCTGACCGCCTCGATCAGTCCCAGACAGCCCCGCAGCCCGGGCGCGGAAAAATACCGCGCCGGACCGTTGCCGCGGCGTTCCCTGACCGGCGCAAGCCCGGGAAAGGCCGCGCGCAGGCAGGCGAGCATCTCCATGTGTGCGGGCTCTGCGGTACCGATGTCGGTGAG
>CALWJG010000068.1 GCA_944380945.1 uncultured Agathobaculum sp.
GCCGCCGCCCGCCGCCAGCAGCACGACCACCGGCCACAGCGTGACGACCAGCAGCACGCCCTGCCGCACCGCGGCGGTCAGGCCGCCCAGCCCGTTCTGCGCCGCGCGCGTGAGCTGCGCGCCGAAGCCCGCGCCGTCCGCGACCGCGGTCAGCGTCTGCACCTCATGGATGCGCACGGTGAAGGTGGAGAAGCCCACCAGATCGTCATAGCGCCGCTTTTCGCCGGTCAGGCTGTCGATCTCGTATTCGCAGTCGGACAGCGCGTTCTCCAGCGCGATGATGTCCTCCATCTGCCCCGCCTGATCGAGCAGCGCGATGAGGCGCTCGTGCTTGGTGCGCAGGGTCTCCAGACGGGTCTCGACGTCCGTGTACTGATCGGTCACGTCCTCGCTCCAGCGGTTGCTCGACACCACATGGCAGCTGTCGCCCAGCTGGGCGAAAAAGGTCTCGAACTGCTCCTGCGGCACGCGCAGGGTGTAGTCTGCCCAGCGGCTGCCGGTCTCGCCCGCGCTGCCGCTCGACTGGATGTAGCCGCCCGCGGCGGCGGTCATGCGCTCGATGTCCGCGCAGGTCTGCTCATAGTGCTGGGTCTCGAGCGTCAGATCGGCGGACAGGATGAGCTTGGCGTTCTGCCGCACGGCGGAAAAATCCGCCGCACCGCCGTCCTCCTGCGCGGCTTCGCCCTCGGTCCAGCCCGCGCCGTTGGATACGTCCGCGCTGTCCGCGGCCGTGCTCGCGGCGGTGTCGCCGCCGCTGCCGCCGCAGGCTGCGAGCAGGGAGAGCAGCAGGCACAGGATGAGCAGCAATGCACCTCGTCTTTTCATCTCAGGACACCCCTTTCCGGTTTTGGTTATCCTGTTAGACGAGGATCAGCGCCCCTTTGTTCCCGGTTGTTGCCGCTTTGTAAACAACTCCTTCGCGCCCACATAGAGCAGGAACACGCCGAACGCCCGCCGCAGCCAGTCCGTGTCCAGCCCCGCGGCGAAAACCGCCGCCGCGGCCGAGGTCAGCACGCCCGCCGCCGCGCACCAGATGACCGCCCGGCGGTCCACCAGACCGTTTTTGACATGCGCGTACAGCGCCGCGGGCGCGCAGGCGAGGAAATACAGCAGGTTGATGCCGCCGGCCTCGTACTGGCCGAGGCCGGCGCACAGCGTCAGGTAGAGCAGCAGCAGCGACCCGCCGCCCACGCCGAAGCCCGAGAGCACGCCGGTCAGCAGCCCGGCGACGGCCGCGCCCAGCGCGCTCACAGCAGCAGCACCGCCCGCACGCCGCCGTAGAGCAGCAGCAGGCCGAACACCCGCCGCAGCCGGTCCACGCGCACGCGCTGGAACATCCGCCCCGCGGCCAGCCCGCCCAGCGCGCCGCCCACAAGATACGGCCACGCCGCGCCGAGGTCGAGCCCGCCCTCCAGCCAATAGGCCGCCGCTGAGACCACGCTCAGCGGCAGCACGACCGCGACCGAGGTCGCGAATGCCCTGCGCTGCTCCAGACCGCACCACGAGACCAGCAGCGGCACGAGGAACATCCCGCCGCCCGCGCCGAAAAATCCGTTCGCCGCCCCGGCCAGCGCGCCGGTGACGGCCAGTTTTGCCCGTTCATCCATAAAAAAGCCCTCCGGTCACAGTCTGCGCCGGAGGGTCGGGTTTTATGTGCGTTGGAGCTTATTCCGCACTGCTGTCTGCAGGATCTGAGAGGCCGGAGGGATCGTCCGCGGCATCCGCGCCGCTGTCCTCCCCATCCAAAGCGCTGTCCGCTTCGCCGGCGTCCGTCTCGTCCGCCGCGCCGCTGTATGCGCCGGTATCCTCGTCCGCTTCGGCGTCCGCATCGGACAGGGCATCGTCCGCGGCAGACGCATCCGCTTGCTCTTCCAGCGCGGAGGACTGGCTGGCGTCCTCATCCGCGGTGTCCGTCGAGGAGGAGGTCGTGCCGCATGCGGCGAGCGAAAGCGTCAGGCATGCGGCCATAAATGCGGCGAACACCGCTTTTCTGGCATGCTGCTTCATGGTTCCATCTCCGTTTCTGATGTAATGATGCGCACCGCGGTCTCCCGGGTACGGTTTACAGCATACGGCGGGGATGTGTCGGCTATGCGTGGGTTTGGCGGTTTCTGCATGATCAAATGATGAACAAACGGGGTTTTGCGCGGGTTTTTCCATCTTTCTGCGCCAAAGGCGCAAAAACCGCGCCGCCGCAGACGCGGCAGCGCGGTCCTGTCCGTTTGTTTACTTGGTGTTCAGCGTGCCCGCCGCCAGACCGGACAGGTAGGCGTTGATGAACCCGTCCAGATCGCCGTCCATGACCGCATTGATGTTGGCGTTTTCAAAGCCGGTGCGGGTGTCCTTGGCGAGGGTATAGGGCATAAAGACGTAGGAGCGGATCTGGCTGCCCCATTCGATCTTCTTCTGGTCGCCCTTGATGTCCGAGATCTTCTCAAGGTGCTCGCGCTCCTTGATCTCGACCAGCTTGCTGCGCAGCATGCGCAGGCAGTTGTCCTTGTTCTGGAACTGGCTGCGCTCGGTCTGGCAGGAGACCACGATGCCGGTCGCCTTGTGGATCAGGCGCACGGCGGACGAGGTCTTGTTGATGTGCTGGCCGCCCGCGCCGGACGAGCGGAACACCTGCATCTCGTAATCGTCGGGCTTGATCTCAAAGTCCGCCGAGTCGTCCGGGATGTCCGGCACGACCTCGACCGCGGAGAACGAGGTGTGGCGGCGGCCGGAGGCGTCAAACGGCGAGATGCGCACCAGACGGTGCACGCCGGATTCGCCCTTGAGGAAGCCGTAGGCGTTTTCGCCCTCGATGATGATGTCCGCAGACTTGAGGCCGGCTTCTTCGCCGTCCTGATAGTCCATGATCTTATAGGTAAAGCCGTGGCGCTCGGCCCAGCGGGTGTACATGCGGTACAGCATCTCGCACCAGTCCTGCGCCTCGGTGCCGCCCGCGCCCGCGTGGAAGGACACCAGCGCGTTGTTCTTATCGTACTCGCCGGTGAGCAGGGTGGACAGCTTCTGCTCCGCGATGCCGTCCTCGAGCTCCTTGTAGCCGTTTTCCAGCTCCTCGAGCATGGATTCGTCGTTTTCCTCGATCGCCATCTCGCAGATGGTCAGCAGATCGTCGCACAGGCTGTGCAGATGGTCGTACGCCTCGATCTTGCCCTTGAGCGCGCCCATGCGGGAGACGATCTTCTGGCTTTCGTCCGGATTGTCCCAGAAGCCGGGCTGGGAGGACTTGATCTCGAGCTCCTCGACCTCGCGCTTTGCCTTTTCCAGGCCGAGCGACTGGTACAGGTCGTCCAGCTGGGGCTTGAGATTGTGCAGCTTGGCCTTGTATTCCTCAAATTGCAGCATGAAAATGCTCCTTCGTCGTATTTTTCAGCACCTTATAGTATAGCGGTTTCTGCGCGGCTTGTAAAGTTTTTTCTAAGTTCCCATTGACTAACCCTTGCGCATCCAGTATACTTTTTTATTACAAAAGGGAGTAGCTCACGCCCTGCGGGGCGTGGTCGGCGTCGTCAAGCCGGCCGGAAAGCGTTCCGGCCCGTGCCGTACCGTAAGCAGCGAGACTTTTATTGCCCCGGGCGATAAAAGTCTTTTTTCATGCTTGCCGCTGCTCCGGATACCAGACAAGGGGTGTAATTTACCATGTTATCGTTTGTCATGCTCGTCGTGGGCTTTGCGCTGCTCGTGTGGGGCGCGGACAAATTCGTCGCCGGCGCGTCCGCGCTGGCGCGGCGGCTGGGCGTGTCGCCCTTGCTCGTCGGCCTGACCATCGTCGCCTTCGGCACGTCCGCGCCCGAGCTGGCCGTCAGCGTGACCGCGGCGATCCAGGGCGCCAACGAGATCGCGGTCGGCAACGTCGTCGGCTCGAACATCTTCAACCTGCTGGTGGTCGCGGGCCTGTCCGCGGTCGTGTGCCCGCTCATCATGGACCGCACGCTCATGCGCCGCGACTGGCCGTTCTCCCTGCTCGCCGCGGTCATCCTGTGCGCGATGATCGCGCCCGACCTGACCATCTCGCGGCTGGAGGGCGTCATCCTGCTGCTGGTGTTCGCGGTGACGCTGTATGTCCAGATCCGCGCCGCGCTGCGCAGCCGCACCACGCTGGAGGGCGAGGAGGATGAGGTGCTCATGCCGCCGCTGATGATCGGCGTCAACATCCTGCTCGGCCTCGCGTGCATCATCGCGGGCGGCCAGCTCGCGGTAAACGGCGCGACCGGCATCGCGCGCATGTTCGGCCTGTCCGAAACGCTGATCGGCCTGACCATCGTCGCCATCGGCACCAGCCTGCCCGAGCTGGTCACCTCGCTGGTGGCCGCGCGGCAGGGCCAGAACGAGATCGCGATGGGCAACGTCATCGGCTCGAACATCTTCAACATCCTGCTGATCCTGGGCGTATCCTCGGTGATCACGCCCATCCCGGTGCTGTCCACCTCGATCGCCGACTGCCTCGTGCTGATCGGCATCACGGTCGCGTTCTACATCCCGGCGCGCCTGTGCAAGCCCCGAAACGGCGGGGACGCGCAGTCGGCCGGCAGCCTGACCCGCCCGGTGGGCGCGGTGATGGTGCTGGTGTACATCGCCTACACCGCGTACCTGATCCTGCGCTGAGCCGCCGCTACGCGCGGCTGCGCCGGTAATCCAGATAGCCCTGCAGAATGAGCGCCGCCGCGACCGCGTCCACGGTCTGGCGGTGCTTTTTCATTTTCTTGCCGCTTTGGTGCAGGATCTCATGCGCCGCGACCGTGGTGCGGCGCTCGTCCCACAGGACGACCGGCAGGCCGGTGCGCGCCCGCAGCGTTTCGGCGAGCGCCTCGCACTTTTCCGCGCGCGGGCCGGCGGTGCCGTCCATGTTTTTCGGCCAGCCCAGCACGATCTCCTCGATCCGGTTCTCGGATACGAAGGCGACGAGCTTGTCGACCAGCTTGTCGTAATTCCACTCGTGGATGACGCTGGGCGAGCCGGCCAGAAAGCCCGACGGATCGGACACCGAAAGGCCGGTGCGCGCGTCGCCGTAATCGATTCCCAAAATACGCATTTCCATCCCCCGTTTTGTTCCCGGGCGGGGCCCGCCTGCGCGGCCGCCCCGTCCCTGATCTGAGGCAGTCCCGCGCGGCGCAGCCGCCGCCTGCGGTGTTGTCTGAAGCATAGTATATCATAAAAACGCAAAATAACCAGCATTTTTGTGCAAAAAGCGCTTGACCCGCGCACAGACGCCGTGCTATACTTAAAGAACCTATGCAGGTTCTTTTTTTGCGCCCATTTTTTGTGTGTCACGGATCGTGGGCCCGGAACACTGTCAGAGGGAGGCAAATAGTCCCTCGCCCATGCCGCAGGGGTATGGGACGGGACGGAATATTAAAAGGAGGTGCCGTTATTTATGCGCGTTAAGATCACGCTCGCCTGCACCGAGTGCAAGCAAAGAAACTATGACACAAACAAGAACAAGAAGAACAACCCCGACCGTCTGGAAATGAACAAGTACTGCCGTTTCTGCCGCAAGCACACGCTGCATCGCGAAACGAAGTAAGAGAAAGGAAGTAGCTGCATGGCTGAAGAAACCAAGGCAAAAAAGCCCGGGTTCTTTGCGCGTATTGGCAAGTGGTTCCGCGAACTGAAGAGCGAGTGCCGCAAGATCGTCTGGCCGACCCGCCAGCAGACGGTGAAAAACACGCTGGTCGTTATCGCCTGCGTGGTGATCGTCGGTATTTTCATCTGGATCCTCGACATCGTGTTCGGTCTCGGCGTCCAGGCGCTGCTTTCGCATTTCGCCGCCTAAAAGGAGGCAATTATGTCAGACGCTGCAAAATGGTATGTGGTCCACACATACTCCGGTTACGAGAACAAAGTAGCCTCTTCGATCGAAAAGGCGGTCGAAAACCGCAAGCTGCATGACCTGATCCAGGGCGTCAACATCCCGACGGAAACCGTCACCGAGGTAAAGGACGGCAAGAGCCGCGAGGTCGAGCGCAAGCTCTTCCCGGGCTATGTGCTCGTCAAAATGGTCATGACCGATGAAACCTGGTATCTGGTCCGCAACACCCGCGGCTGCACCGGCTTTGTCGGACAGGACAAGTCCGGCGGCTCCAAGCCCATCCCGCTGACCGAGGATGAGATCCTCGCCATGGGCGTGGAGAAGCGCGAGATCGAGGTCAACTACGCCGCTGGCGACAGCGTCCGCGTGATCGACGGTCCGCTGGCCGGCTTCATCGGCGTGGTATCCGCCGTCGAGCCGGATAAGAACAAGGTAAACGTCACGGTTTCCATGTTCGGCCGCGAGACTCCGGTCGAGCTCGAGCTCGATCAGGTCGAAACGCTCGACGAATAACCGCAGGAGCGCCGCTTCTGCTGAGAGGGGCGTATCCGGCCCCGTCCGCCGTCCGGCGGCATTTTACGGATACCGTCCGGCGCAGTGCCGGATGCAGATAGGACGCCCTGCAGGCGCCCTATGCGAAGAGTGGGAGAGTTCCCGGGCAAGCGGGAATTCGCCAACTACCACATTTTTTGAAGGAGGAACCTTTCAACATGGCTCAGAAAGTAATAGGTTATATCAAGCTCCAGATCCCCGCTGGCAAGGCGACCCCGGCTCCCCCGGTCGGTCCGGCCCTCGGCCAGCACGGCGTCAACATCATGTCCTTCACCAAGGAGTTCAATGAGCGCACCAAGAACGACGCCGGCATGATCATCCCGGTCATCATCACGGTCTATGCGGACCGTTCGTTCAGCTTTGTCACCAAGACGCCCCCGGCGCCGGTCCTGATCAAGAAGGCCTGCGGCATCGAGTCCGGCTCGGCTGTCCCGAACAAGACCAAGGTCGCCCAGCTGTCCAAGGCGGACTGCCAGAAGATCGCGGAGACCAAGATGCCCGACCTGAACGCCGCTTCGCTCGAAGCTGCGATGAGCATGATCGCGGGCACCGCGCGTTCGATGGGCATCACCGTCGAGGAGTAATTCAAAATAAGCTGAATGGATTTGGCCGCGATTGCAGGCGGCCAAAGTGGGAGGGTAAGGTTCAGCCTGTCCCGCATCACCACTTAAGGAGGATTTATTGTGCATAAAGGTAAAAAGTATGTAGACAGCGCAAAGACGATCGACCGCTCCAAGCTGTACGATCCCGCTGAGGCGCTTTCCACCGTTATCTCCACCGCGAAGGCCAAGTTCGACGAGACCGTCGAGCTGCACGTCAAGCTGGGCGTTGACTCCCGTCACGCGGACCAGCAGGTGCGCGGCGCGATCGTTCTGCCCCACGGCACCGGCAAGAACGTCCGCGTAGCGGTGTTCGCCAAGGGCCCCAAGGCTGACGAGGCGCTGGCTGCCGGCGCGGACATCGTCGGCGCGGAGGACCTGATGGAGCGCATCCAGAAGGAAAACTTCTTTGAGTTCGACGTTGTCATCGCGACCCCGGACATGATGGGCCTGGTCGGCCGTCTGGGCCGCGTGCTCGGCCCCAAGGGCCTGATGCCGAACCCGAAGGCGGGTACGGTCTCCATGGACGTCGCCAAGGCGGTCCAGGAGTCCAAGGCCGGTAAGATCGAGTACCGTCTGGACAAGACCAACATCATCCACTGCCCGATCGGCAAGGCGTCCTTCGGCGCCGAGAAGCTGCAGGACAACTTTGACGCGCTGATGGGCGCGATCATCAAGGCCAAGCCGGCGGCTGCCAAGGGCCAGTATATCCGCTCCTGCGTCGTGGCGTCCACCATGGGCCCGGGCGTCAAGGTCAACGCGGCGAAGCTGATGGGCTAAAAGCCCTGATCGGAAGCGCCTGGCGCTTTCCATCAGAAATGCCGCTCCGGCAGGGCCGGAGGCGGCCGATACAGACAAAAAA
>CALWJG010000069.1 GCA_944380945.1 uncultured Agathobaculum sp.
CCGGACACTATAAGGATGCGCAGGGACTGGGAAATGCTCCCGACGGGGAAGAAATTTTTTTGAGACGGTTTATCCGAACAGCTGGCCGGGCAGGCGGTGCTTTTCGCGCGGCGGGAAGGATGCGTCAAACGCCTCCACGTCCGCGGGCGTGATGGAGAAGAACACCTCGCTCTCGGTGAGCACGCCCGCGGGCAGGGTGTCCGCCGCAAGCGGCATCGCCATCAGGTAGCCCGAGCTGTTGCCCTCCGCGTCCGTGATGCCGAAGTCCCGGCCGGGGCGGAAGCCGAAGCGCGGGTAATAGTCCGGGCTGCCGGTCAGCGCCACGCCTGCAAAGCCCATCTCCCTCGCCTGTTCCAGCGAGTGCCGCACGAGCGCCGAACCGACGCCCCTGCGCTGGTAATCCGGATGCACGGACAGCGGCCCGAAAATGACGATCGGGAAGCGCGTGCCGTCCGGCTGGACGATGGCCGCGCGGCTGTACATGATATTGCCGACGATCCTGTCGCCGTCGAGCGCGACAAAATCCAGCTCCGGGATAAAGTCCGGGTGCGAGCGCAGGCGGTGCGCGACCAGATGTTCATCGCAGCCGGGCTTGTACACATCCCAGAAAGCGTCGCGGGTGAGCTCCTCTACCGTACGGTAGTCGCCGGGCTGCTCCGGACGGATTACAATGTTATTCATGGTTCAATTCCTCCTGTTTCAAAAAGCCGCCCAAGCGGGCGGCTTTTGCACTTGTACTTATATCGTTTCCAGCACTATCTTGCCGTCTGCCGCGCGCAGGTATGCGCCGGTGAGCGGCTGCTCGCCCGTGACGATCGCGGTCGCGAGCGGGTTTTCGATCTCCTTTTCGATCAGGCGGCGCAGGTTGCGCGCGCCGAACTTGATTGAGAACGACTTTTCGACGAGCCAGTCGAGCAGGCTGTCGTCCCAGCTCAGGCGGATGCCCTTGTCGGCCAGCGTATCCCGCAGCTCGCCCAGCATGATGACGGCGATGCGGCGGAAGTCCGCCTCGGTCAGCTGGTTGAAGGCGATGATCTCGTCAATGCGGTTTAAGAACTCGGGGCGCATGATGTCCTCGAGCGCCTTCATCGCGCGCTCCTTGCTTTGCTGGGAGACCGTGCGGCCGAAGCCCGCAGGCGCGCCGCCGGTCGAGGAGCCCGCGTTCGAGGTCATGACGATGACCGTGTTCTCAAAGCTGACCACGCGGCCCTGCGCGTCGGTCAGGCGTCCGTCGTCCAGGAT
This sequence comes from uncultured Agathobaculum sp., assembly GCA_944380945.1. GTDB lineage: Bacteria > Bacillota > Clostridia > Oscillospirales > Butyricicoccaceae > Agathobaculum. The sequence goes on from CALWJG010000069.1 coordinate 1,243, forward strand.
CTGCAGCAGGGCGTTGAGCACGTCCGGATGCGCCTTTTCGATCTCGTCGAACAGCACGACCGAGTACGGGCGGCGGCGGATCTTTTCGGTCAGCTGGCCGGCCTCGTCATAGCCCACATAGCCCGGGGGCGAGCCGATCAGGCGGGAGACCGTGTGCTTTTCCATATATTCGGACATATCCAGCCGCACGAGCGCGTCCGGCGAGTCGAACAGGTCGAGCGCGAGCTGTTTGACCAGCTCGGTCTTGCCCACGCCGGTCGGGCCGACGAACAGGAAGGACGCGGGCTTGCGCTTGGGGCTGATGCCCGCGCGCGAGCGGCGGATGGACGCGCAGACCGCGTCCACGGCCTCGTCCTGCCCGATGACATGCGCCTTGAGCCGCTCCTCCATGCCCTTGAGGCGCGCGGACTCCTGCGCCGCGACCTTGGAGGCCGGAATGCCGGTCCAGATCTCGATGACCGAGGCGAGCAGCTGCTCATCGACCGCCGGGGCGGGCTTGGACAGCAGCTCGTGCAGCTGCCCCTCGACCTGCAGCAGGCGCTGCCGGCAGGAGGCGATGCGGGCCCAGGTGTCCTCGTTCTCGTTGACCGCGCTCGACTGCGTGAGCAGGTCGAGCTGGGTCTGCAGGCCCTCCAGCTCGGTCTGCAGCGCCGGGATCTCGGACAGCTGGGGCGAATCCAGATTGAGCCGCGAGCAGGCCTCGTCAATCAGGTCGATGGCCTTGTCGGGCAAAAAGCGGTCGGTGATATAGCGCTCGCTCATCTCGGCGGCGCGGCGGCACATTTCGTCCGAAACGGTCACGCCGTGGAAAGTCTCGTAGTACGAGCGGATGCCCTTCAAAATCTCGGTGGTCTCAGCGACCGACGGCTCGCCGATGTACACCGGCTGGAAGCGGCGCTCGAGCGCGGCGTCCTTTTCGATATATTTGCGGTATTCCTTGAGCGTGGTCGCGCCGATCACCTGGATGTCGCCGCGCGCGAGCGCGGGCTTCAGGATGTTCGCCGCGTTCATCGAGCCCTCGGAATCGCCCGCGCCGACGATGTTGTGCACCTCGTCGATCACAAGGATGATGTTGCCCAGACGCTTGACCTCGTCGATCAGGCCCTTCATGCGGCTCTCGAACTGGCCGCGGAACTGCGTGCCCGCGACGAGCGCGGTCAGGTCGAGCAGGTGTACTTCCTTGTTGCGCATCTTGAACGGGATGCGCCCCTCGTTGATGCGGATGGCCAGCCCCTCGGCCACGGCGGTCTTGCCGACGCCCGGCTCGCCGATCAGGCAGGGGTTGTTCTTCTGGCGGCGGTTGAGGATCTGGATGACGCGGTCGGTCTCGCGTTCGCGGCCGACGATGTGGTCGATGCGGCCCTCCGCGGCCTTGCGCGAGAGGTTTTCGCAGTAATTGTTCAGGTATTTGCGCTTTTTATCGTCCCGCGGCGGGGCCTGCGTGCGCGTGCGGGGCCCATCGGACGGACGCAGCGGCTGCTGCGGCCCGCGCGGGGAGGAGGGCGCCGGCGGGTTGGACAGGGGATCGGTCTCGTGCGGCGCATCGTCGTCCGAGCCGTCCGCACCTGCGGCGACCAGATTGTTCAGGTCGGCCAGGGATTCGATCTCGCCCGAAAGGGCCTCGAGATCGTCCTCCGTGATGCCCATTTGTTCCATGATATTGTCAAGCGGCTTGACGCCCAGCTCGCGCGCGCACTTGAGGCAGAGCCCCTCCTGCGTGGTCTTGTCCGGGCCTTCGATCTTGGTGATGAATACCACCGCGATGTTTTTCTTGCACCGCGAGCACATTGGCATGTTCATAGTGAAACTCCTTTGCCGGCAGAGCCGGTCTGTGAATCAGGAAGGAAACAGGCGGCTTGCAGCGCCGCATTCGTCCCTTTCGGACGGTCCGTTCCCGATGCTTTATGGATTATATCGCCACCGGCAGCACATCGATCAGCCCTGCCAGCAGCATGGTGTTTGAGACCCGTTCGGGCGAAAGCCACCCGAGCGGGGAATAGGTGATGGGGGAAACCCATTCGATCCCGATCAGGATGAGGGCGATCAGGATCACGCCCGTTGCAAAGCCGACCGCGCCGCCCGCGACCGAATCCAGAATGCCGATCGGGGTCGCGTGTGCGACAAAGCGCAGGCTTTTGACGAGCAGTCCGGCCAGCCAGCCGAACAGGATGATAAACAGGATGAGCAGCAGCAGAAAGGCGATGCTCTCCGCCATGCTGACCGCGGCTTCGGTCACGGTCTGGCGCAGGCCGTCCAGCACGCCGCTGGACACGCCGAGCGCCGCCCGGCGCTCGAATACGTCGCCCACGATCGGGAGGACGACCCACTGCGCAGCGGCGGGCGCCGCGGCGCGCGCGGCGAAATACGCGGCGGCCAGCGCGGCGATGCGGCCGGCCAGCCCGCAGAACGAGCCGAGCAGCCCGCGCCGGAAGCCGAGCAGCATATTCACCAGCACAATGGCGATGAGGATCAGGTCCGGCAGGTTGATGAGCCGCAGCAGCTGCCCGGTTACGTCACTTGTCATCGGCGATCTCCTCGGAGCGTTCGGAATGGGCGGTGAACAGGCGCGCGTTGCGCGTGTACAGCGCATAGACTATGCCGTCGTCGGTCAGCAGCAGGCGCCGCGCGCCGACGGCGTCGGCATTGGACCACTGCGGGACAAGACCGGTGTTGTAGACCGACACGCCCGATGCGCTCAACGCCGCCACACCGGCGCCTGAGACCGCGAGCGCGGACGGCTCTTCCTCCAGCCCGCGCGGCTCGGACAGTTTGCCGTTTCGCAGCAGATACAGGTCGCAGCGTGCGCCGCCCTCATACGAGCGCGTGGCGAACGCCAGCGCGTCCCGGCTTGCGGCAACAGAGATCAGGTCGCTGGCAGCGACCGTGAGGATGCGCTCCGCCTCGCCGTTCCGGCGCACAAGATAGAGCCCGTCGTCGCACAGCACGGTGGCCGTGCCGTTTTCCAGATAGTACACCTTGATGCCGAGCGCATCCGCCAGCACGGCGTCCGCGATCAGGTCGCCGTTCGACAGGTTGTAGAACAGGACATGGGAATCCAGCGCCACGCCGTTCTGCTGGAAGGCGAGCGCGGCGAGGGTGTTCCCGTCCGGCGAAAGGCCGGCGGCGCAGATATAGTATTCCGACGACTGGTATTTGAATACCTCGCTCCCGTCCGACGCATAGACCGAGACCGCAGTGCGGTAGCCCTGCTCGTCGGTCACGAGCGCAAAGCGGCCGTTCCGCCCCACGCTGCCCGTCAGGATGGGCGAGCCGAGCGTCAGCTCGGCAGTCGGGCCGGCGGAATTGGTCAGCGCGGCCTGCATGCCGCCGCGGTCATAGACGAGCACATAATCGTCGGTCGTTTCGACCACCGGCGCGGCATAGCCGAGCGAGTATTTCATCGAGGTCACGCTGCCCGGCCGCGCCAGATAGAGCGCGTCGCTGTCCGCATAGGCCAGACCGGACTGGAACAGCGCGCCGTCGGCAAAGGTGCTGTTTTCGTAGTTGATGGCGGTGATGTCGCCCTCGCGCCGCTGCAGGCCCGCGGCGGCATATTCCGCGAAGCTCCGGATGGAGGACGGCAGGAACAGCCGGAAGTTGGTCAGCAGGAAGAGCAGCGCGCCGCATACCAGCAGCCAGCCGGACACTGTGCGCAGCGTGCCGGTCAGGCGCACGCGGGGGTCCTTGTTTTCGCGCAGCAGCCGGCGGCGCTCCCGCGGGGAGGCCGGAAAGCGGATGATATTCTGTTTTTTCCGTGTAGTATGCTGTTCACTCATGGGAAAACGATCCCGCCTCCTCATTGTATCGCGTTTTGCGTGGGAAGATGTGAATAATTCCTGAATTTCGTCCGGCGCTTATTTGTTCAGCCGGAAGGGGGCCAGTTCGGGCGTGTGGTCATACCACAGCCGGTTCATAAACAGCCCGTGCGCCGGCAGGGTGGGGCCGGCCTGCTCGCGGTCGCCCGCGCGCAGGATGGCGGTCACGTCGTCCGGCGTGAGCTTGCCGCCGCCGACGTAGGTGAGCGTGCCGGCGATCGCGCGCACCATGTTGTACAGAAATCCGTCCCCGCACACACGGATGCGGATCAGCTCCCCTGCGGGTTCGACCTCGCACCAGAACACCGTGCGCACCGTGCTTTTGACCGGCGTGCCCTGACTGCGCACGGCGGCAAAATCCTGCCTGCCGACAAAGCGCTGCGCGCCTGCCTGCATCCGTTCGATGTCGAGCGGGTAGTTGTAGCGGTAGGCATAGCGCGCGTGGAAGGGGTCGCGCAGGGTGGAGGGATAGATATAGTAGGCGTATTCCTTTTTGGTGCAGTCAAAGCGGGCGTCAAACCCGTCCGGCACGAGGGCCGCGCCCGACACGGCGATATCCTCGGGCAGGAAGCTGTTGACTGCATAGGGCAGCCGGCCGACCGGGATGGTGCACTCCTCCGCCTTGAAGTTTGCGACATAGCGCCGCGCGTGCACGCCCGAATCCGTGCGTCCCACGCCGGAGACATGCACCCTGCGCCCGAGCAGGCGGAAGAGCGCGGTCTCCATGCTCTCCTGAATGGAGGGGCCGTTTTTCTGCACCTGCCAGCCGTTGTAGTTGGTCCCGTCATAGGACAGGATGAGGGCGATGTTTTTCATGTCCCCAGCCCTCAAAGCCCGTGCGGCCGCAGCAGCAGGACCGCCGCGCACACCAGAACGAAAATGACGAGCGCGCAGATGTCCACGCGCGTGATCTTGAGCTGGCGCATGCGGGTGCGGCCCACATCGCCGCGGTACAGGCGGCATTCCATCGCGGTCGCGAGCTCGTCCGCCCGGCGGAACGCCGAGATGAACAGCGGCACCAGAATGGGGATCATCGCCTTGGCGCGCTGCACGAGGCTGCCGGATTCAAAATCCGCGCCGCGCGCCTTCTGCGCCTGTATGATCTTTTCGGTCTCCTCGATCAGCGTGGGGATGAAGCGCAGCGCGATCGACATGATCATCGCGAGCTCATGCACCGGCACATGCAGCTTTTTGAGCGGCGCGAGCAGGCGCTCGAGACCGTCGGTCAGCTGGATCGGGGAGGTGGTATAGGTCAGCATCGAGGTCGCGATGATCAGCAGCATCAGGCGGATGACCATGAACACGGCCGTGCGGATGCCTTCGCGGCTGATATGCAGGATGCCCCACTGCCAGATATAGTCGCCCGGCGTGTAGAACAGGTTGAGCAGGGCGGTGAACGCCACGATGAACAGCACCGGCTTCAGGCCGCGCACCACCATTTTGGGCGGGATGCGCGAAATGCCGATGATGACGCCGAGGAACGCGAGGATGATCGCATAGGAAACCGGGCCGTTCGCAAGGAACAGCAGCACGATGAACGCGACCGTCAGCACGATCTTGACGCGCGGGTCGAGACGGTGCACGGCGCTGCTGCCCGGGAAGAACTGGCCGATGGTGATGTCTCGCAGCATCAGCGCGCACCCCCTTTCCGCTTGCAGGCGCGCAGCGCGTCCAGCGCCTGCGCGACGGTAAAGACCGAGGTATCCACGTCATGCCCGCGCTTTTTCAGCTCGCGCATGACCTTGGTGATCATGGGGATATCCAGACCGGCGGCGATGATCTCGTCCGCATGGGAGAATACCTCGCGCGGCGTATCGCAGAACAGCACTTTAGCGTGGTCCATCACGAGCAGGCGGTCAGCGATGCGCGCGATGTCCTCCATCGAGTGCGACACGATCAGCACGGTCGCGCCCGTCCGGTCGTGGTAGCGCTGGAGCAGGCCGAGGATCTCGTCCCGTCCGGCGGGGTCGAGGCCCGCGGTGGGCTCGTCCAGCACGAGCACGTCCGGCCGCATGGCGAGGATGCCCGCGATCGCGACGCGGCGCTTCTGGCCGCCCGACAGCGCGAACGGCGACTGGTTCGCCATATTCTCGTCCAGACCGACCGCGCGCATGGATTCGAGCACGCGCTCGTCGATCTCCGCCTGCGGCAGCCCCATGTTGGTGGGGCCGAAGGCGATGTCCTTGGCGATCGTCTCCTCAAACAGCTGGTACTCCGGGTACTGGAACACCAGACCGACGCGAAAGCGCGTCTCGCGGCTGCACTTGCCCTTTTCGTTCCAGATGGACTGGCCGTCGAGCAGCACCTCGCCCTCGTCCGGCTTGAGCAGACCGTTGAAGTGCTGGATCAGGGTGGACTTGCCCGAGCCGGTGTGGCCGATCACGCCGAGGATCTCGCCTTTCTGTATTTGCAGGTCAACATGGTCGAGCGCCTTGCGCTCAAAAGGGGTGCCTGCGCCATACACATGGGTCAGGCCCCGCGTTTCAAGGATGGTTGACAATGGGTATCGCCCTCCCGTTTTTCTTATCGCGCGAAGCGCGTATCCAATTCAGATTTTGCGGTTTGCCGCAAAATCTCAAAAAACCGG
>CALWJG010000070.1 GCA_944380945.1 uncultured Agathobaculum sp.
TCGTTCAGCGCGCGCACCTTGAGCGGCAGGCCGAACAGATTGATGAAGCCCGCGGAATCCGCCTGATCGTAGCAGTCGTCCTCGTTGAAGGTCGCCATATCCTCGGAATACAGGCTGTAGGGCGAGGTGACGGACGCCGGGATGATGTTGCCCTTGTAGAGCTTGAGCTTAACGTCGCCGGTGACGGTCTCCTGCGTGGAGTCGACAAACGCGGAGAGCGCCTTGCGCAGCGGGGTGTACCACTGGCCGTTGTAGACGATCTCGCCGAACTTGAGCGCGACCTGCTGCTTGTAGTGCGCGGTCTCCTTGTCCAGCGTGATCTCCTCGAGCTTCTGGTGCGCCGCGTACAGCACGGTGCCGCCCGGGGTCTCGTATACGCCGCGGCTCTTCATGCCGACCAGACGGTTCTCGACGATGTCGAGGATGCCGATGCCGTTCTCGCCGCCGAGCTTGTTGAGCTTCTCGATGATGGCGACCGAGTCCATCTCCTCGCCGTCCACCGCGGTCGGGACGCCCTTTTCAAAGTGGATGGTCACATAGGTCGGCTTGTCGGGCGCCTGCTCGGGCGAAACGCCCAGTTCGAGGAAGCCCGGACGGTTGATCGGCGCCTCGTTGGAGGGCATCTCGAGGTCAAGGCCCTCGTGGCTCAGATGCCACAGGTTCTTATCCTTGGAGTAGTTGGTCTCCTTGTTGATCTTGAGCGGGATGTTATGCGCCTCAGCGTAGGCGATCTCCTTCTCGCGGGAGTTGAGCTCCCAGAAACGCCACGGAGCAATGATGTCCATCTGCGGGGCGAACGCATGGATGGCCAGCTCGAAGCGGACCTGATCGTTGCCCTTGCCGGTGCAGCCGTGGCAGATGGCGTCCGCGCCCTCCTTGAGCGCGATCTCAACGATGCGCTTGGCGATGATCGGACGCGCGAACGAGGTGCCGAGCAGGTACTGCTCATAGGTCGCGCCCGCCTTCATGCTGGGGATGATATAGTCGTCGACGAATTCCCGGGTCAGATCCTCGATATACAGCTTGGACGCGCCGGTCTTGAGCGCCTTCTCCTCCAGGCCGTCCAGCTCGGTGCCCTGACCGACGTTGCCGGAAACCGCGATGACCTCGCAGCCGTAATGCTCCTTGAGCCACGGAATGAGCACCGAGGTATCCAAACCGCCCGAATACGCCAAAACAACCTTGTTATATTTCTTTTCCATATCCATAACCTCCATAAGGGTCGTTTTTTATGACTTGTTCATTATACTACCTCGCCCTGCATTTGGCAAGAAAAATTTATAAATATTTTATTCTTTGCATAAATATTCTTCTGCTGAATCCGGCGGAGAAAAGAAATGCTTGCACTTTGCCGCAAAACGTACTATTATATGGTTAATGCACTGTGTCAAGACAGATACAGCGGATGAATAAAAGCGCACGGAGAAGGGTGCGCAAAGGGGCGTTTCCGCAATGACCGATAAAAACCTGACAATGCTGACCGACTTTTATGAGTTCACGATGGCGCACGGCTACTTTGAAAAAGGCATCGCCGACCGCCGCGCGTACTTTGACATGTTCTTCCGCCGCGTGCCCGATGGGGGCGGCTATGCGATCATGGCGGGCGTCGAGCAGCTGATCGACTATTTCCAGAACCTGCACTTCACCGAGGAGGACATCTCGTACCTGCGCGGGCGCGGCTGTTTCTCCGAGGCGTTTCTCAACTACCTGCGGCACTTCAAGTTCGAATGCGACGTGTGGGCTGTGCCCGAGGGCACGCCCGTGTTCCCCGGCGAGCCGCTCGTCACGGTCGCCGGACCGATGATCCAGGCGCAGTTCGTCGAGACCATGGTGCTGCTGACCATCAACCACCAGACGCTGATCGCCACCAAGGCCAGCCGCATCACCCGCGCGGCGCAGGGCCGCACGGTGCTCGAGTTCGGCTCGCGCCGGGCGCAGGGCTACGACGGCGCGATCTACGGCGCGCGCGCCGCCTATGTCGGCGGCTGTCAGGGCACGGCCTGCGTGCTGGCGGACCGCGATTACAAGATCCCCGCCGGCGGCACGATGGCGCACTCCTGGGTGCAGATGTTTGACAGCGAATACGAGGCGTTCAAGTCCTATGCGGACATTTATCCGGACAACTGCGTGTTCCTCGTGGATACTTATAACGTACTCAAAAGCGGCGTGCCCAATGCGATCCGCGTGGCGCGCGAGATGGTGGCCGAAAAGGGCATCCGCCCGCGCGGCATCCGTCTGGACTCGGGCGACATCGCCTACCTGTCCATCGAGGCGCGCAAGATGCTCGACGAGGCAGGCTTCCCGGATATGGAGATCATGGCGTCCAACTCTTTGGACGAATATCTGGTGCGCGACCTGCTCGTGCAGGGCGCGCGGATCGACTCGTTCGGCATCGGCGAGCGTCTGATCACCTCCAAGTCCGAGCCGGTGTTCGGCGGCGTGTACAAGCTCGCCGCAGTGGAAAATGAGGCCGGCGAGATCGTGCCCAAGATCAAGGTGTCCGAAAACGTCGAAAAGATCACCACGCCGCACTTCAAGCAGGTCTACCGCCTGTTTGACAACAAGTCCGGCAAGGCGCTGGGCGATGTGCTCACGGTCTACGACGAGGAGATCGACCCCTCCCTGCCCTATGTGCTGTTCCACCCGATCCACACCTGGAAGCAGAAGATCGTCTCCGACTTTACCGTGCGCCCGCTGCGCGTGCAGCTGTTCAAGGCGGGCCGGTGCGTATACAAAAGCCCCGCGATCCGCGAGATCCGCGATTACTGCCAGTCTGAGCTGGACACGCTGTGGGATCAGATCAAGCGCTTTGAGAACCCGCAGACCTATTATGTCGACCTGTCGCTCAAGCTCTGGAACTGCAAAAACGAACTGCTGGCCGCCTGCCGCATCTGAGCGTCCGGCCTGCACACATCAAAATCCGACCGCCGCAGCCTGTCCGCTGCGGCGGTTTTCGTCTGTTTCGGTTTGACAAGGCGCGCGCGCCGGGCTATACTAAGAATACATCGAACTTCGAGGTATCGGGAGGTGCGCTGCCATGGCACGCAGAAAGAACGATCCATCCTTCCCCGCCAGCAACACCATGCTCGTGCTGGCGCTGCTCGAGGGCGGGGACAAATACGGCTACCAGATCATCCGCGAGCTGGAATGCCGCTCGGACCGCACCTTTTCCATGAAGGAGGGCACGCTCTACCCCATCCTGCATGGGCTGGAGGCGCGCGGCGAGGTCCGCTCCTATGAGCAGGCGTCGGACGCCGGACGCCGCCGGCGGTATTACCAGCTGACGCGGCAGGGCGTCAAAACGCTCGCGCGCTGCCGGCAGGAATGGGCGGCGTTCTGCAAGCAGTTCGGCAAGGTGGTCGGAGGTGAAGCCTGTGTCCTCGGATGAGCGCATCGACCGCTTTCTCGGTCAGGTGTGCCGCCATCTGTACTGGCCGCCCTACCGGGCGCGCGTGCGCCGCGAGCTGACCGACCACATCCTGACCCATGCCGCCTATCTGCATGAGCAGCGCGGCGAAGCATGGGACGAGGCGGTCGACCGCGCGCTCAGCGCGCTCGGCGAGCCAAACGAGCTGGGGCGCAGCCTGCGGCACGCGCGCTTCCCCGTCCCCTATGTGCTCTGCATCCTGCTCACCGGGCTGGTCTGGGCGGCGATCGCTGCCTGCGTGGTTTACCTGATGATGATGCTGATACAATAGAAAAGCGTTCTGCAGCAAGGTGTGCAGAACGCTTTTTTGTTTGGGGTTTTACAGCAGCGGGGCGAACAGCCGCAGCACGCTTGCGACGATCGACCGCACCCAGGATACGTTGTGCAGCCACATATCGTCGATCCGGCGGCTGACATTGATGGTCTCGAGGATATCCTGCTTGACCGCGCCCACGACCGAGCTGTTGTAAAAGCAGGTCGCGCACTCGAAATGCAGGAAAAACGAGCGGAAATCCATGTTGATCGTGCCGACGACCGCGGTGTCGTCATCCGAGACGATACACTTGGCGTGCAGGAAGCCCGGGCGGTATTCGTAGATCTTGACGCCTGCCCGGTGCAGCTGCTGGTAATACGACCGCGTGATCATATAGACCAGCTTTTTATCCGGGATGCCCGGCGTCAGGATGCGCACATCCACGCCCGATTCCGCCGCGATGGTCAGCGCGGTGATCATCTCATTGTCCAGCACCAGATACGGGGTGGTGATATAGACGTATTTGCGGGCGTTGTGGATGATCTGCAGGTAGGTCGACTCGCCGATGTTGATGTCGTCCAGCGGGGAGTCGGCAAACGGCTGCACATAGCCGTCCGGCGGCAGTTTGGTCGTGGGCAGGTAGCCGTCCAGCGGCGGGACCGGCTCGCCGGTGACGTATTCCCACATCTGCAGGAACAGCGAGGTCATGTTGGCCGTGCCCTCGCCGCGCAGCATGATGCCCGTATCCTTCCAGTGGCCGAACCGCACCTTGCGGTTGATGTATTCATCCGCCAGATTGATGCCGCCCATATAGCTGACGTTGCCGTCAATGATCATCATTTTGCGGTGGTTGCGATAGTTGAGATAGGTGTTGAGCGTGGGCACGAAGCGGTTGAAGCGCACCGCGCGGATGCCCAGCGTGGCCAGATAGCGGTCGTAATGCGTGGGCAGGGTCGCGATCGAGCCGACGTCGTCATAGATGACGCGCACATCCACGCCCTCGCGCACCTTGCGGCGCAGGATGCCCAGGATGGTGTTCCACATCAGGCCCTCTTCAATGATAAAATATTCAAAAAAGATGAATTTCTTCGCCTGCCGCAGCTCGTCGCACATGGAGGCGAACATCTCCTCGCCCACGCGGAAGTAATGCACCTCGGTATTGGTCCAGGCGGGCATGCCGTTGAGCGAGGCGATATAGCGCGCGCGCGCCGCGTGGCGCGGGTGCTGCTTCTCCAGCTCGGCAGTCGCCGGGATGCGCATATAATCGGTAAACTCCGGCGCCTTGGGCTCATATTTATGCTGGGTGCGCGCGCGGTTGAACGGCGTATTGCCCCACAGCAGATAGAACAGGCCGCCGAACAGCGGCAGCAGCAGGATAATGATGATCCACGCGATCTTGTAATTGGGGTTGTCGTACTTGCGCACCAGCCAGATCACAATGGAAAAGCTCAGCACATTGAGCACATAGGGCACCCACTGCCATCGCTCGCTGATCCAGTCCAGCCCGTACATGACAGCCACCAGCTGCACGACAAGGAAAAACCCGCCGACCACGCGGCGGTCTGCCAGCAGGCGGCCCAACAGTCTGCGCATAGCATACTCCTTTCCTCGGATTCTCTCACAAATATCATGATACCGCACCGTTTGACAAAAGTCAATCCGACATTGCCCCGCGGCTGAATCTGTGGTAAAATGAGAGGGCAAACTATACATTCACGGAGGATAAAGCCATGCCCCACACGCCTGTGCCTGCCGAAGAGCTGACCGCCCGCCTCGGGCGGCTGCGCACCGCCATGTCGGCGCGTTACCCCGACTGGTCCATGCTGCTGCTGGACAACAAGATCGATCTGTATTACTTCACCGGCACCATGCCCGAGGGCGCGCTGGTCGTCACCCCGTCCGAGGCCGTGCTGTTCGTGCGCCGCTCGTACGACTGCGCCCGGCAGGAATCCCCCTTCCCGGATATCCGCCCGATGGGCAGCTTCCGCGCCATCCGCGAGGCGTTTGCCGACGTGCCCGAGACCGTCTATGTCGCCGCGCGCACCATGACGCTGCAAAAGCTCGGCCTGCTGCAGAGGCATCTGCCGTTTGCGCCCAAGGGGGCGGACGATGTGCTCTCCTCGCTGCGCGCGGTCAAGAGCGAATACGAGCTCTCGTGCATGCGCCATGCGGGCAGGCTGCACCAGACGGTCATCGAGGAGGTCGCGCCCGCGCTGCTGCGCCACGGCGTGAGCGAGGCGCGCCTGTGCAGCGAGGTCTGCACCTTCCTGCTCGACCGCGGCGCCATGGGCATTTCGCGTTATAACCAGCCCGCGGCCGAGGACGTGCTCGGCATCGCCAGCTTCAGCGAAAACAGCCTGCGCGCCAGCGCGCTGGACAGCCCCTCGGGCGGCATTGGCACCTGCATCGCCATGAAGTCGATCGGCTCGTCCGAGCGCTGCCTGCGCGAGGGCGATACCGTCCTGCTCGACATCCCCTGCGGCTATGCGGGCTACCATACGGACAAGAGCATCACCTTCTTTTTCGGCGAGCTTGCCAAGCATCCGCAGGGCAGCCTGATCCGAGCCGCGCGCGAGCAGTGTGTGTTCCTGGAAAACGAGATCGCCAGCATGCTCCGTCCGGGCGCCGTACCGGCGGAGATCTATGAAAAGATCCTCGTCTGCGTCGACCCCGCCTTCCGCGACGGGTTTATGAACGCCTGCAAATTCCTCGGCCACTCGATCGGCCTGACCATGGACGAGACGCCGGTGCTGGCCAAGGGCTTTACCGCCCCGCTGGAGGCAGGCATGACGCTCGCGGTCGAGCCCAAGATCGCGCTGGAGGGCGTCGGCCTGATCGGCTGCGAAAATACTTATGAGATCACCGCGCAGGGTCCGGCGCGCTCGCTGACCGGCGCCTGCGACACCACGCTCGAGGTCATCGGCTGATACATCGGAAAGGAGGACGCACATGGCTCACCGGTTTGTTCTGATCACGGATTCCACAGTGGACGAAAACGCCGGCTACTATGCCGAAAACGACATCCCCTATGCGCCGCTCTCGCTGACCGTGGACGGCCGCACGCTCGAGGAGGACTGCGGCCAGACGCTTTCCTTCCATGATTTTTACGACCTGCTGCGGCAGGGCAAGCAGGCCTCCACCGCGCAGGCCAAAATGGACTGCTTCCTCCGCCTGTTTGAGCAAGCGCTCGCCGCCGGGCAGGATGTGCTGTACGTCGGCTTTTCCTCCGGCCTGTCGGGCACCTATCAGGCGGGCTGCATGGCGGCTGCCGAGCTCGCCCCACGCTACCCCGACCGCAAGATCCTGTGCGTGGATTCGCTTGCTGCAACGGGCGGCGAATACCTGCTGGTGGACAAGGCGCGCGAGATGCGCGACGAGGGCTGTACCGCCGAGGAGACGGCGGCGGAGATCGAGCGCCTGCGTCTGCAGGTCGTGCACCTGTTCACGGTCGATGATCTCAACCACCTTTACCGCGGCGGCCGCCTGAGCCGCGCTTCCGCCATCGTCGGCAGCCTGCTTGGCATCAAGCCGCTGCTGTATATGGACGACGCAGGCAAGCTGTGCGTGCACGGCAAGCTGCGCGGCCGGCAGAATGTGATCCGCTGGCTGGCCGAGCGCACGCTGTGCGGCATCACCGACCGAAACACGCCGGTCCGCATCTCCCACGGCGACTGTCTGGAGGACGCCCAGCTGCTGGCGGACCTGCTGGCCAAGGGCGGCGTTCAGGCGGATATCCGCTATGTCGGCACGGTCATCGGCTCGCACACCGGACCGGGCGTGCTGGCGATATTCTTCTTCGGCGAGCAGCGCAAGCCGGAATGAAATCATCCTGAGACGAGCAAAGCCGGCCCTCCGGGGCCGGCTT
>CALWJG010000071.1 GCA_944380945.1 uncultured Agathobaculum sp.
GCAGGACTGTATGCGCAGCCTGTAATCGAGCAGCCAACAGAAACAGACGAGGCGTTTTCACAGGTATCGGTTGACTGCGGATTTGACGGGAAAATGCTGAATTTTTCGATATATGCGGTACCCAGACAATTCGACTCAGGGGAAACTGCAAAGATTCTTGTTCAGCACGGGGCGGACAAAGGAAATTATGAATACGAGGTGGAAGTGCAGCAAGGCGGCTATAAGGCAGATATCAATATCGAGCCGGTAGACGACTGTAAGATCTATTTGCAGCTGACAAAGGACGGACAGACGCGTACGATGCTTGTCCGCGAATGCCGTCAGCTGAACACATTATATGCATTGTCTGGGTATCTCAGCGCTGCCATCGAATGGCAGTGGGGAGCGATCCAGCCGTTCACCGCTACGGTTGTGATCGCGGGCGGTGTGACAGAATGGGGGGAGCGTCCCACCAAACCGGTCGGCGGCACTGCGGAATTGCTGGTGAACGGCGTAGTCGTGGAAACGCAGACGCTTGCACTGGTGCCGGAAGGCGAGCCGGTGCATGAGGTGAACGGACAGCTGATCCAGTACGGTTCAAACGCAATTTGTCTGACTTGTGATTTTGCCCGTCATAAGACGGATACACCGGATCAATATGAGGTGCGGGCATATGTGACCGATAATTTCGGCAGAGAATTTCCGTTCAGCAGCATGATTGAATAGCAAAAAAGGGAACCGCATCAAACGGTTCCCTTTTTCGGCGTTTTCGCCGGCGCAAGCAGGTATACCCGCGCCGCACCCATCTCCCGCAGCAGCTTGGCCGCCGCGGCGGCCGACGCGCCCGTGGTGATGATGTCGTCCACGAACACGACCGACTTGCCGCGCACGTCCGCGCCGTCCAGCGGCAGCAGCGCGCGGGCGGCGTTTTTCTGCCGCGCGGCAAAGTCCTTCTGCGCGGACTGCGTGGGCGTGAACGGCCGCTTGCGCAGCGTCGCCTGACAGGGCAGGCCGAACGCCGCGGCGATCGGCCTCGCCAGCAGCTCGGCCTGATTGTAGCCGCGCCTGTGCAGGTGCACAAAGCCGATCGGCATGTAGGTGACGAGATCGGGCTGCCAGTCCTCCAGCCGCTCGGCGAGCAGGGGAAGGGCCTGCGCAGCGAACCAGTCTGCATAATGCTGCTTGTGATGGAATTTGAACCGCTGCATGGCGTATTTCACCTTGCCGGCGTAGGAGAGCGCAGCCGCGGCGCCGTCCACACCCGGGACGCGGACGGGCTCCGCGCAGCGGTATTTTTCGCGCACCTCGGCCGCGCACGCGGCGCAGAGCATGGCTTTCCCGCCGTCCTCCGCCGGGATCGTGCCGCCGCACAGCACACAGTTGTGCATGAACAGAACGCCCATTGTCACACCCCTTTTCAACAAAAAACGGCCGCTACTGCGGCCGTTTTCCAAATCCTTCGCGCCGCAGCGCCATTCAATCGGAACATTGCAGCGTGCTGCAATGTTCGTAAAAAGCCCAGCTTTGCCGGGCTTTTTACACAAGTGCGGAAAAAAGTTTCGCTTGTCGGAACTTTTTGCAGCTTTGGATGCATCCGCGCTTTGCGCGGTGCATCCTCTTCGGCCGAAACTGTAGTTTCGGCCGAGGGCCTTTATCCCAGAAGCTTCTTCAGTCGCTCCGCAGCCTCCAGCGTGCGCTGCTGGTCGCCGAATGCGGTCAGACGGAAGAAGCCGTCGCCGTTCTTGCCGAAGCCCGCACCCGGGGTGCCGACCACATGCGCATTCTCGAGCAGGTAGTCGAAGAACTCCCACGAGCCCATGCCGTTCGGGCACTTGAGCCACAGATACGGGCTGGACTTGCCGCCCGTGTACCAGATGCCGAGCGAGTCGAGCGTTTCCGCGAGCACCTTGGCATTGCGCTTGTAGTAGCCGAGGGTCTCCTTGATCTGCTTCATGCCCTCTTCCGTGAAGCACGCCGCCGCGCCCTTCTGCACGATGTAGGGCACGCCGTTGAACTTGGTGGTCTGGCGGCGCAGCCACATCTTGTTGAGCTTGCCGTCCATCAGCGCCTGCGGGACGACCGTCCAGCCGCAGCGCGTGCCGGTGAAGCCCGCCATCTTGGAGAACGAGCAGAACTCGATCGCGCAGGTCTTGGCGCCCTCGATCTCGTAGATCGAGCGGGGGAGGTTCTCGTCCTCGATGAAGCACTCGTACGCCGCGTCATACAGGATGACCGCGCTGTTCGCGTTCGCGTAGTCCACCCACGCCTTGAGGCCCGCGCGGTCATACGCCGCGCCGGTCGGGTTGTTGGGCGAGCACAGGTAGACGATATCCGCGTGGACGGATGCGTCCGGCAGCGGCAGGAAGCCGTTTGCCTCGTTCGCGTCCATGAACAGCACCTTGCGGCCCGCCATGACGTTGGTGTCCACATACACCGGATAAACCGGATCCGGGATGAGCACGGTGTTGTCCGCGCCGAAGATGTCCAGAATATTGCCGAGGTCGCTCTTGGCGCCGTCCGAGATAAAGATCTCGTTGGTGTCGAGCGAAACGCCGTGGGTCTTGTAATAGCCGACCAGCGCATCGTGCAGGAAGCCGTAGCCCTGCTCGTCGCCGTAGCCGTGGAAGGTCTCCTGCTTGGCCTGATCCTCGACTGCCGCGTGCAGCGCGTCAATGACCGCGGGCACGAGCGGGCGGGTCACGTCGCCGATGCCCAGACGGATGATGTCCGCCTCCGGATGGGCGGCGGAATACTCGCTCACCTTGCGGGCGATGGTGGAGAACAGATAGCTCTGCTCGAGATTGTCGTAATTCTTATTGATCTGCATGTTCTTTGCTCCTTTTCAGCGATGCTGCGACAAATGCCTTGAACAGCGGGTGCGCGCGGTTGGGACGGGACTTGAACTCGGGGTGGAACTGCACGCCGATGTAGAACGGGTGGTTCGGGATCTCGACGGTCTCCACCAGCTCGCCCGTGGGCGAGGTGCCCGAGATGATCATGCCCTTGGCCTCGATCTGCTCGCGGAAGCTGTTGTTGAACTCATAGCGGTGGCGGTGGCGCTCGGAGATCATCTCCGCGCCGTAAGCGGACGCCATGATGGTGTCCGGCCGGATCTTGCAGGGGTACGCGCCCAGACGCATGGTGCCGCCCTTTTTGGAGATGCCCTGCTGGCTCTCCATCAGGTCGATGACCGGATGGGTGGATTCCGGATCGAACTCGGAGGAGTTCGCATCCTCAAAGCCGAGCACGTTGCGCGCATAGCTCATCACCGCGATCTGCATGCCCAGGCAGATGCCGAAGTAGGGGATGCCCTGCGTGCGGGCATAGTTCGCCGCGCAGATCATGCCCTCCACGCCGCGGGGGCCGAAGCCGCCGGGCAGGATGATGCCGTCCACCTCGCCGAGCAGCTTGTCCGCGGTCGAGTCGTTGATCTCCTCGGAATCGACCCAGTCGATGTCCACGAAGCAGCCGTTTTCATAGCCTGCGTGCTGCAGCGCCTCGGCAACGGAGAGGTAAGCGTCGTGCAGGCGGACGTATTTGCCCACCAGCGCGATCTTGACATGTTCCTTGCGCGCGGCGATGCGCTCGAGCATGGCCACCCAGTCGCTCATATCGCCCTTGGGCGCGCCGATGGACAGCTCGCGGCAGACGATGTCGGACAGGTGGCTCTCCTCGAGCATCATGGGCGCCTGATACAGCACGGGCAGCGTGCGGTTTTCAATGACGCAGTCCGGCTGCACGGTGCAGAACATCGAGATCTTGCGCTTGATGTCGTCGTCCAGCGGCTGGTCGACGCGCGCGACGATGATGTCCGGGGAAATGCCCAGACCGCGCAGCTCCTTGACCGAGTGCTGGGTGGGCTTGGACTTCGGCTCGTTCGAGCCGGAGATGTAGGGCACCAGCGTCACATGGATGAACAGGCAGTTGCGGCGGCCGACCTCGGTCGCCACCTGACGGATGGCCTCGAGGAAGGGCTGGGACTCGATGTCGCCGGTCGTGCCGCCGATCTCGGTGATGACCACGTCCGCCGAGGTCTTTTTGCCGACCGAGTAGATGAACGACTTGATCTCGTTGGTGATGTGCGGGATGACCTGCACGGTCTCGCCCAGATATTCGCCCGCGCGCTCCTTGTTGAGCACGTTCCAGTAGACCTTGCCGGTCGTCAGGTTGGAGAACTTGTTGAGGTCCTCGTCGATGAAGCGCTCGTAGTGGCCGAGGTCGAGGTCGGTCTCCGCGCCGTCGTCGGTGACGTAGACCTCGCCGTGCTGGAACGGGCTCATCGTGCCCGGGTCAACGTTGATATAGGGGTCGAGCTTCTGCGCCGCTACCTTGAGGCCGCGGCTCTTGAGCAGGCGGCCGAGCGAGGCTGCCGTGATGCCCTTGCCCAGACCGGAGACCACGCCGCCGGTCACGAAAATGTACTTTGTCATATCTCGATCTCCCCCTTGAATACAGTGGTTGCCGCGCCCGTCATGAACACGGTCTCGTCGGTGTAGCGGACGGTCAGGTCGCCGCCGCGCAGATGAACAGTGATGTCCTGATTTTTCTCCGCCCGGCCGGTCAGGCAGGCGGCCACGCCCACCGCGCATGCGCCGGTGCCGCAGGCCCAGGTCTCGCCCGAGCCGCGCTCCCACACGCGCATTTTGAGGCTGCCGTCCGGCAGGACGTTGACAAACTCGGTGTTGATGCGTGCCGGGAACAGGACGTTGTGTTCAAACTTGGGGCCGATGCGCGTCAGATCCAGCCCGTCGATATCCTCATTCAGGAAAACCACACAGTGCGGGTTGCCCATGGAGACGCAGGTGATGTGGTACACCTTTTCATCCACCACGAGCGGCGCGCCGATCACCGTATCGCCGTCCAGATCGACCGGAATGTCGTGCGGGGTGAGGACAGCGGCGCCCATATCCACGCGGGCGGACTGCATTTCGCCGTCCTGCACGGTCAGCTCGAGCGTTTTGACGCCCGAGAGCGTATCGACCGTGACGGTCGTGCGGCCGTCCACCATGCCGTTGTCGTACAGATATTTGCCCACACAGCGGATGCCGTTGCCGCACATCATGCCCTCCGACCCGTCGGCATTGAAGATGCGCATTTGCGCGTCCGCCTTGTCCGAGGGGGAGATGAGGATGATGCCGTCCGCGCCGATGCCGAAATGCGGCCGGCTCAACTGGACCGAGAGCGCCTCCGGGTCGGGGACTGTCTGGTCGAAACAGTTGAAGTAGATATAGTCGTTGCCGCAGCCGTGCATCTTGGTGAAAGCCAGCTTCACGCGGTTTCCCTCCTTGAAGTAAACAAAAAATGGTATATGAGCGGGGCTTTGACAGACCTGCGCTCATACACCATTTAGTATACCATATTCCTGCGGGAATTGCTCTATTGAAATCGAAAAAAGCGGAAAAATTTTCGCCCGCCGGCGCGCGGTATTTGGGCGTAATCGCACAAAAACGCGGGATTCAGTCCGGCGTTTCGCCGCGGATGACCGACTCTGCGATCTCGCGCTTGGTGCGCCGCCGGCGCATGGCCTGCTGCTCGATATAGGCGTGCGCCTCGGGCTCGGTCATGCCGCAGCACTCGATGAGCAGGCATTTGGCGCGGTCGACCGCGCGGATGTCCTCGATGCGCTGCTGCAGGCGGCGGTTTTCATCCTGCAGGCCGGTCATGCGGCGGCGGGCGGCGCGCGTCATGCGCAGCGCCTGCGTCAGCAGCACGCGCGAGAGCGGTTTGGGCACGACGAATACGCCGTCGTCCTCCACCTTTTCTGCCACGCTGTCCGCAATTTCGGACCGGGCGAGCAGGATGACGCCCGCCAGCGTGCTGTGCGCCGCGTCCTGCGCCAGCTCGTGGCCGAACTCATCGGGCAGGGGCGTGTTGACCAGCACAAGGTCGAAGACGCCGTCCACCAGCGCGCGGCGCGCCTCCGCGCCCGAGGCGGCGAAGCAGGCGTCCGCCTGCACCTGACAGGCGGCGAGGAACTGCGCGAGCCCGGCGCGGGATTTTTCCGTTGTGGAAACGATCAGAATACGCTCCAAGCTGCGCCCCTCCTTTCTGTATGCGGTTGCGGGTACAGGCCGTACTCAGTACCGCTCGAAATAGAGGGCGCGCTCGGCGGCAGTGCGGTCGTCCGCCAGCGCGATGCGGTCGTGCTCGGCCTGCTTGGCGGCAAAAAACGCGGAAAGCGTGCGGGCCGGGATGCAGCGGGCGATGAAATCACTCTGTTCCGCGCAGCGGATCGCGTCGCACAGCGAGGCGGGCAGCGATTCATACGGCGCGCGCGCTGTCTCCGGCGCGGTGAACAGGTTTTCATCGCAGGCCGGCGCGAGCGGCAGCCGCTGCTCGATGCCGTCCAGACCGGCGTGGATGAGCAGGGAGAACACCATATAGGGGTTGATGCAGCCGTCGAGCGCGCGCACCTTCATGCGGTTCGCCTGCCCGCCGCTCGCCAGCGGGACCGAGACGAGCGGCGCGCGGTTCTGGTGCGACCAGGTGATGTACCGCGGCGCGTCAAATTCACCCAGCCGCTGATAGGAGTTGGTCAGCGGGTTGCCGAAAACGGTCAGCTCGGCAGCGCGGCGCAGGATGCCCGCGACAAAGCTGCGGCCTTCGGCCGAATCCTCAAACGAGGGATGGAACAGGTTTGCCCCGTCCTTTACGACCGAAAGCGACAGGTGCAGCCCGCTGCCCGGCGCGCTGGGCAGCGGCTTGGGCAGGAAGGAGGCGAACAGCCCGCTCGATGACGCCATCGACTTGACCACCCACTTGAAGGTGACAAAGTTGTCCGCGGCCTCGAGCGCCTCGGCATAGCGGAAGTCGATCTCGTGCTGGCCGGGGCCCTGCTCGTGGTGGGAGGATTCGGGTTGGATGCCCATTTCCTCGAGCGTCAGGCAGATCTGACGGCGCACGTTCTCCGCCTTGTCCAGCGGGGCGACGTCGAAATACTCGCCGTGGTCGTGCGGGATGGCGGTCGGGTTGCCGCGCTCGTCCAGCTCGAACAGGTAGAACTCGCTCGCCGTGCCCATCGAGATGGCATAGCCCGCGCGCCGCGCGCGGCGGCTGGCCTCGCGCAGCAGGCGGCGGCCGTCGCCCTCAAAGGGGGTGCCGTCCGGGTAGCGGATGTCGCAGTAAAAGCGCACCACGCGGCCCTGCGCCGGCCGCCACGGCAGCACGGAAAGCGTGGCCGGGTCGGGGAACAGCAGCAGGTCGGAGGCGTCCACGTTGAGAAAGCCGCGCAGCGACGAGGCGTTGAAGTGGATGCCGCGCTCAAATGCGCGCTCCAGCTCGGTCGGCATGATGGCGATGTTTTTCTGCGTGCCGAAAATATCGCAGAACGCCAGACGGATAAATTTGACGTCGTTCTCCTGAATGAATTGTACGACTTCGCTCATGGTAGCGTCCATAGCAGCGCGCTCCTCTCAGAAAGATCAGAATTCATAGGTATACAGCTGGTGGTAGCCCGCCTCCGGGTTGGGCGAGAGCACATAGTACCGCTGCGCCAGCAGCCGCTCCGCATCCCCGCCGAAATAGCGGCAGTATTCCTGCACATAGGGGC
>CALWJG010000072.1 GCA_944380945.1 uncultured Agathobaculum sp.
GAGATCACCTATGAGAACGTGCGCGAATACCTCGCGCCCGAGGTGCAGGAGACGCTCGCGGTGATCGATGAGCAGGAAGCCGCGCTCGAGCAGGCGCAGGCGAACAGCGAGGAAGCGGAAGCCGCGGCGGACGCAGACGCGGAGCAGGCCGCCGCAGATGATGCGGCAGCCGATGCAGCCGCCGAGCAGGAGGCGGCTGACGCCGATGCAGCCGCAGAAACCGCGCAGTAAGGCCGCACGATACGCAAAGCAAAGGACGATCCGTTTGGGATCGTCCTTTTCGTTTGCGCAATTATCCGCTGGTGAGCCAGCTGAGCGGCGTGCGGCCGAAAAAGCTGTTGTGGAACCGCGCGAGCGCGTCCCAGGTGGCGCGGTCGGTCACGCCGGTCTGCGGCAGCAGGAAAACGCCCTGCGCCCGGCGCACGGCGGAGACCGTGTCCGCGTCATAGCTGCCGGTGAGCGGCGTCGGGGCGATGTCCGCAAAGTGCGGCGCGGCCGTGCCCAGCATCAGCTGGAGCACGAGCACGCCCGGCCCCTTGTCCCCGCTTTGCAGCGCGGCGTCCGCGCCCGCGGGGAAGAAATCCACGCCGAGGGGCGGCGCATCCGCCGCGGCCAGCGCCTGATAGGCCTGATAGACCGCGGTCCAGGTGTCGTGGTCCGCCGTGCCGGTCACCGGCAGGCCGCCCGCGCGCTGGAACGCGCGCACCGCCTCCGCGGTCTCCGGCCCGAACACGCCGTCCGGCACGAGCGGCTGCGCGTGCCCCTCGGCGCGCTGGATGCGCCGCAGAAAGGTCTGCAAATCGTAAATGTGACGCTGCTGCTGGTTTTCGGTGTACATCAGGCGTTTCCCTCCTCTCCGACGGCATAACCGGGGTACTGGCCCTCGCCGGTGTGCGCCGCGGCGAGCACGTCCCGCGCGAGCTGGGCCATGCCCTCCCAGGTCAGCGGGCCGATCGCGCCCGAGGCGGGCAGGCCGAGCAGCGCCTGCACGACCGAGACCGCGTCCCGCGTCGCAGGGCCGAAAATGCCGTCCACCGCGACCGCGGGCACCTGCGGCCAGCCGCGCGCGATGACGTTGATCAGCTGCTGCGCCTCGCGCACCGCTTCGCCGCGCATGCCCTCGACCACAAAGACCTCCGGGAAGCCGACCGCCTGATCCAGCCATTCCTGCACCGGCCGCGCCGCAAGGATGGACTGATAGGTCGAGACGAGCGCGTCCCATGTCTCACGGTCGGCTTCGCCAGTGTCGGGCAGGCCCAGCATGCGCTGGTAGGCGCTGACCGCCGCGCGTGTCTGCGGGCCGAAGATGCCGTCGATCTCTGCGGGCTGCCAGCGGGGCAGGGCGTCGTAGTATTCGCCCGCAATGGCGAGAAAGTATTGCAGCAGCTGCACGCCCGGGCCGGACGCGCCCTCGCGCAGGGTCTCCGGGAACTGGCGGGAGACCTCGTCGAGGGTCAGGCCCTCGCTGTCCAGCTCGGACAGGCGTTTGACGTTGTTGTATACGAACGCGATGCGGTACCAGGTCGCGCGGCCGGCGATGCCGTCCGCGGTCAGGTTGAACTGCTGCTGGAAGGCGCGCACCGCGCGCTCGGTGTCCGCGTCGTAGATGCCGTCCGCCGGGTAGATCTTGGGGATGCCGGGGTAGTTGGTCGAGATGCGGTTGAGGCGGGTCTGGATGACGCGCACCTCCTCGGAGATGTCGCCCAGCCGCAGCGTGACCCCCGGCCACGAGCCGCCCAGATTGGGCGCGATCGGCGCGCCGCGCACAAAGTTGACGTCCGGACCGTAGAAATAGCGCACGATCTCCTCGGCGCTCATGCCCTGCTCGGCCAGCGGCACGGTGCCCCACTGGCTCAGGCCGCCGGGGCAGGTCGAGGTCGTGCCGTTGCAGTACTGCGCGAACAGCGGCTCGACCGCGTCGCCGCGGGTCAGGTAATCGTTGAACATATCGTCCACGATCTCGGAGATGTTTTCGAAAATATCCCGCCCGGGCACAAAATACTGGTCGTAGCGGGTGGAGTTCGTGATATCGAAATCATAGCCCTGCGCGCGGTACCATTCGGTGAACACGCGGTTGAGCACATAGGACACCTGCGCGTAGATGTTGGCGCGGATGGCCTGCTCGGGCCAGGTGGGGTAGATCTCGGACGAGGCCACGTTTTTGATGTAGTCAGCAAAGGGCACGGTGACGTTCTGCGCCGCCGCGCTCGGCGCGCCCAGATGCACGGTGATGGTCTCCGGGATGGTGACGGGGGATGCGGGCACGGCTCAGTCCTCCTCTCCGGTGTGGTAGAGCGCCTGCGGGTCGCCCACCGCGGTCAGGTCGGTCGGGGCGGCGGGCTGGTTTTCCTCCAGCGGGGTCATGGCCACCGGCAGCACGGCCGGGATGCCGGAAAACATGGTCACATGCAGCGCAGTGAGCGGGGTGTAGCCCTCGCGCGCGACCTCGACCGTGTAGACCGCGTACGGCGGGCCGCTGTCCGGCGAAAGCGAGTTGGACAGCGGCGGGGTGGGCAGAATCATGGCAGGGGTCATGCCGCCCGGCCCGGTGCGCACCGAGTACAGCAGCGTGCGTTCGCCGGACTCATCTGCCGCAGTGGAGACCGTGACCGAGGCGCCCTCGAGCGGGAGCGCGCCCAGCGCGGTCGTGACGACCACGCGCAGCACAGCCGAGCTGTCATTGGCGATTGGCATAGGGAAAACCTCCTTGTCAAATGGGGAGCGAATGGATTATAATGGCGGTAGAACCTACGAAAGGCAGGGGAATAACAATGCAGGAGAACAAAACCTTACTCGCCCTGTGTGAGGAGCAGGAGGACAAGTTCCAGTTCGATCATTTTTCGCGCGCGGATGCGCTCGCGCTCGGGCTCAAACTCCATGAGAACGCGAAAAAGCAGCCCATCCCGGTGGCGGTCGAGATCACGGTCAACGGTCTGGTCGTGTTCCGCTATTTTCCGGACGGCGCGCTGCCGGACAGCGAGCTGTGGCTGCAGCGCAAGCGCAACACGGTCGAGCTGATGGAGATGTCCTCGCTGCACTTCCTCGCGTGGCTCGAGGAGAACGGCGAGACCATGGAGAGCCGCAAGCTGCCGGCGGACGATTATGCGGCGGGCGGCGGCGGGTTCCCGATCCGTCTGCGCGGCACGGGCGTGATCGGCTCGGTCTGCGTCTCCGGCATGCCCGACCACATGGACGACCACCGGCTGGTGGTCGATACGCTGGCCGAGCTGCTCGGCTGAGCGGGATACAGGACGGAAACGGCGGCTTCGGCCGCCGTTTTTCACACCAGCCGCACCTTGAACCGCTTGAACCAGCGGTCGATCTGGATGATGTAGGCGAAGATCTGCGGCGTGCGCATCAGCTGGCCGTACCACGGCTCGGCAAGGGACTCGGGCTGCTCCATCAGTGTTTCGACCGCCCTGTGGTCGAACAGCTGAGATGCGGCGGAGCCGCTGTCCGCAAAGATGCGGCGCACATAGTCCGCGCACAGGCGGGTGTAGGCCGGGTGGAAGGTCTTGGGGTAGGGGCTTTTCTTGCGCCGGACGATCTCCTCCGGCAGCTCGTGCGCGAAGGCGCGGCGCACGATGCCCTTTTCCCGCCCGTCCAGCGCCTTGAACGCCCACGGCATGTTGTAGGCGTATTCGACGATGCGGTGGTCGCAGAACGGCACGCGCACCTCCAGGCCGGAGTACATGCTCATGCGGTCCTTGCGGTCGAGCAGGGTCGCCATAAACCAGTCCAGATTGAGCACGAACATTTCGCGCATGCGCGCGTCCTTTTTGCTGTCCGAGGGCAGCTTTTCCGCGCGGCGGCAGGTGTCCAGATAGTGCCGGCGGACAAAGTCCGCGCCGTCCTGCACCACGCCCGGCGCGAGCAGGCCGAGCCGCAGGTCGACCGACCGCGACCACGGGAAGGTGTCCTCGAACAGGATCTCCTCGCGGTGGTACCAGGGGTAGCCGCCGAACAGCTCATCCGCGCACTCGCCGGACAGGCACACGGTCGTGCCGCCCTGCTTGACCGCCGCGCAGAACAGCAGGAGCGAGGAATCGACGTCTGCCATGCCTGGCAGGCCGCGCGCATCGGTCGCGGGCAGCAGGGCGGCGCACAGCGCATCGGGCTCGATCACGATATTGCGGTGGTCGGTGCCAAGCGCCTCTGCCATCATGCGAATATACGATTCGTCACTATTTGGCTGAAAATTACTTTTCGTAAAATACTTGTCGTTGTCGCGGTAGTCCACCGACCAGGTGCGCAGCGTTTCGCCGCGCGCGGCGTAGTCCTTCGCGGCGAGCATGGACAGGATGGAGGAGTCCAGCCCGCCGGAGAGGAAGCACGCCAGCGGTACGTCGCTCACCAGCTGCCGCTGCGCCGCGTCGCAGATCAGCTCGTGCGTGCGGGCGATGGTGGTCGGCAGATCGTCCTCGTGCTCGTGCGCTTCCAGCTTCCAGTAGGCGCGGTCGGCATAGCGTTCGGGCGTCAGCTCAGCATAATGGCCGGGCAGCAGCGACTCGATCTGCCGGAACACGCCGGAGGCGGGCGGCCGCGCCGGACCGAGCAGCAGCACGGCGCGCAGGCCGTCCGCGTCCACCTCGGGCTCGACCGCAGGGTGGCACAGCACCGTATCAATGGTAGAGCCAAAAACCAGACCGGTTTTGGTGTGCGCCAGAAAGAGCGGCTTGACGCCCAGCCGGTCGCGGCACAGCACGAGCCGCTTGGCATCCTTCTGCCAGACGGCAAAGGCAAAAATGCCGTTGAGCCGGGAAAATGCGTCCGTGTCCCATTCGAGGAAGGCGTGCAGCAGCACCTCGGTGTCCGAGCGGCCGCGGAACCGGTGACCCCGCGCGCGCAGGTCGCAGCGGATCTCCTCGGTGTTATATAACTCTCCGTTGTAAATGATTATAGTATTACAATCGGGCGATGCCATGGGCTGGCCGCCGCCAACGGGGTCGATGACCGTCAGGCGGCGGTGGACCAGCACGGCGTCCAGATCGTGGTATTCCCCCTCGGCGTCCGGCCCGCGCGGCGCGAGCGCGTGCAGCATCCGCTGCGACGCAGCACGGAAGCGCCGGACATCATTGCTGTAATCGACAAAACCGCCGATCCCACACATAGGCTGTTTCCTCCTTCTCTGGTTGGCCTCCCTGCTTTTTATGCGGGATAAGCGTGCAATATGCGGCGGCTTTGGCAGAAAATGATTACAAAATGGATAGGCGGGCGCGTTTTTCACCGGCCGTAGACCGGGCTGGCTGATGCGGAAAAAAGGGGTGCGGAAAATCTCAGGCAAAAGTCTGTTAAATCCTTGACATATTCTTAGCACACTGTATAATAGAGATAGACATGCTCCAAAGCATAGGGTGCCGGAAGCGGTACGGCAGCCGGGGCCATGGGCGGCCGGCTGGGTTCGCTGACGTGCACCCGCATACTATTTTTGGGAGGTATATGGCATGGATTTTAGGCTTACGAAGGAAGAAGCACTGTTCCAGAAGATGTGCCGCGAGTTCGCGCTCAATGAAGTAGAGCCGCTCGCAGCAGAGATCGACGAGCAGGAGCGCTACCCGGAGGAAACGGTCCAGAAGCTGATGAAGTACGGCCTCATGGGCATCCAGTTCCCGAAGGAAGTCGGCGGTTCGGGCGGCAACTATGTTTGCTACTCGATCGCGATCGAGGAGATGAGCCGCGTCTGCGCGACCACCGGCGGCATCATGTCCGCGCACGGCACGCTGGGCGCATGGCCGATCTACGCGTTCGGCACCGAGGAGCAGAAGGAGAAGTGGCTCCGCCCGCTCATCGAGCCCAAGGAAGGCGCGAAGATCGGTGCGTTCGGTCTGACCGAGCCCAACGCCGGCACGGACTCCGCTGCGCAGCAGACCATCGCTGCCAAGCAGGAGGACGGCTCCTACATCCTCAACGGCACCAAGGTGTTCATCACCGGCGGCGGCCGCGCGGATACCTATGTCGTTTTCGCAATGACCGACAAGACCAAGGGCAACAAGGGCATTTCCGCCTTTATCGTAGACAAGGATGACCCCGGCTTCTCGATCGGCAAGATCGAGCACAAGATGGGCATCCGCGGCTCGCAGACCGCTGAGCTGATCTTTGAGGACGTGCACCTGCCGGCAGACCGTCTGCTGGGCAAGGAGAACGGCGGCTTCAAGATCGCGATGATGACGCTGGACGGCGGCCGTATCGGCATCGCGTCGCAGGCGCTCGGCATCGCGCAGGGCGCGCTGGACAAGGCGATCCAGTACATGAAGGAGCGCGTCCAGTTCGGCAAGACGCTGGACAAGTTCCAGGGCCTGCAGTGGATGGTCGCCGATATGTACACCAAGATCGACGCGGCCCGTCTGCTCGTGCGCCGCGCGGCGTTCAACCACGACGTCGGCCTGCCGTTCACCAAGGAAGCGGCCATGGCCAAGCTGTTCGCTTCCGAGACCGCGATGGACGTCACCACCAAGTGCGTGCAGATCTACGGCGGCTACGGCTACATCCGTGAGTACCCGATGGAGCGCATGATGCGCGACGCCAAGATCACCGAGATCTACGAGGGCACTTCTCAGGTTCAGAGAATGGTCATCGCCGGTCAGGTACTGCGCTAAGAGAAGGAGGAAAACTGAACGATGAAGGCAATTGTTTGTGTTAAGCAGGTTCCGGACACCTCCGGCAAGGTCGCAGTCAATCCCGACGGCACCCTGAACCGTGCTTCGATGGAAACCATCACCAACCCGGACGACCTCAACGCGGTTGAGGCTGCGCTGCAGCTCAAGGACGCGACCGGCTGCAAGGTCGTTGTCATCACCATGGGTCCCCCGCCGGCAGAGGGCATGCTCCGCGAGCTGCTCGCGCGCGGCGCGGACGAGGCTGTTCTGGTTTCCGGCCGTGAGTTCGGCGGCTCGGATACCTTCGCGACCTCCCAGATCCTCGCGGCGGCTGTCAAGAAGGTCGGCCTTGAGGACGACGATATCGTATTCTGCGGCCGTCAGGCGATCGACGGCGACACCGCGCAGGTCGGCTCCCAGATCGCGGAGAAGCTCGGCATCCCGCAGATCTCCTACGCGGCGGACGTCAAGAAGGAAGGCAACACCGTCACCGTCAAGCGCATGCTCGAGGACGGCTACATGACCATCCAGTGCAAGACCCCCTGCCTGCTGACCTGCATCAAGGAGCTCAATGCGCCCCGCTACATGTCGCTGGGCGGCATCATGGACTGCTTCTCCAAGCCGGTCGAGGTTTATGACTACAACACCCTGAAGGACGATCCGCTGATCGATCCCACCACCATTGGCCTGAAGGGTTCTCCCACCAACATCTTCAAGAGCTTCACGCCCCCGCAGAAGGGCAAGGGCCGCATGCTCGAGGGCGCTGACAAGGCGACCTGCACCGAGCTGGCCAATGAGCTGCTCAAGAAGCACATCATCTGATCGAAAGGAGAATACGGAACAATGGCTGATTTCAATAACACCAACCTCGCCGATTTCAGCGGCGTATGGGTATTCTGCGAGCAGCGCCAGGGC
>CALWJG010000073.1 GCA_944380945.1 uncultured Agathobaculum sp.
ACAAAATCCCATTCCAAAAGGAGAATGAAACCATGAAAGAAAAGCTGCAAGGTATTTTGCAGGCCGCCAAGGAGCAGCTGTCCGCTGCCGCGGATGCGCGTGCGCTCGACGAGGCGCGCGTCAAGTTCCTCGGCAAAAAGGGCGAGCTGACCGCCCTGCTCAAGGGCATGAAGGACGTCGCGGCGGAGGAGCGCCCGGTCGTCGGCCAGCTGATCAACGACGTGCGCGCCGAGATCGAGACCATCATCGAAAAGCAGAAGCAGGTCATCGAGCAGGCCGCGCTCGCGCACAAGCTCGAATCCGAGACCATCGACGTCACCCTGCCGGGCGAGGAGGTCGTGGTCGGCAAGGAGCACCCGCTCAACATCGTGCTCGACGAACTCAAGGAGATCTTCATCGGTCTGGGCTTCTCGATCGCCGAGGGCCCGGAGGTCGAGCTCGACCACTATAACTTCGAGGCGCTCAACATCCCCAAGGACCATCCCGCGCGCGATACGCAGGATACCTTCTATATTTCGGACAACGTCGTGCTGCGCACCCAGACCTCGGGCATGCAGGTGCGCGTCATGGAGAAGAAAAAGCCGCCGATCCGCATCATTGCGCCCGGCCGCGTGTACCGCTCGGACGCGGTCGACGCCACCCACTCCCCGCTGTTCCACCAGATCGAGGGCCTTGTCGTTGACAAGGGCATCCGCATGAGCGACCTCAAGGGCATCCTCGAGCTGTTCGCCAAAAAGCTGTACGGCGAGGATACGGTCGTCCGCTTCCGCCCGCACCACTTCCCGTTCACCGAGCCGAGTGCGGAAATGGACATCCAGTGCTACCGCTGCCACGGCGCGGGCTGCCCGCTCTGCAAGGGCGAGGGCTGGATCGAGATCCTCGGCTGCGGCATGGTGCACCCCAAGGTGCTCGAGACCAGCGGCATCGACCCGGAGGAATACTCGGGCTATGCGTTCGGCATCGGTCTGGAGCGCACGGTCATGGGCCGGTTCAAGATCGACGACATCCGCCTGTTCTATGAGAACGACGTAAGATTTTTGCACCAGTTTTAAAGCGCTGACGCGCTTATAGGGGGAATCCGATTCCCCCTATATACAAAATCAAGTTCCTTAGAAACTTGATTTTGATACCCCCTGGACGCCGCCCAAGGCGGCTGGGTCGGGGTGTAAAAACGCAGGTACACGCCCTGCGTTTTTACGGGAATTGCAACGCAATTCCCCATTTATGCGCGCCTGACGGCGCGGACGCGCCGAACAAGGCGCGGTATCTTCAACTTTGCAATAAAGGAGCGCTCATTTATTATGAAACTGCCGCTTTCCTGGCTTTCGGATTATACCGATATTTCCGGCGTCACGCCCAAGGAGTATGACGCGCGGATGACCATGTCCGGCTCCAAGGTCGAGGAGGTCTGCTACCTCGGCGAGGAGATCGAAAACGTCGTGGTCGGCCGCATCAACGAAATGGTCCGCCACCCCAATTCCGACCATATGTGGATCTGCCAGATCGACGTGGGCGACGAGGTCACCCAGATCTGCACCGGCGCGTGGAACATCCACGTCGGCGATCTGATCCCGGTCGCCAAGCACAAGTCCACCCTGCCCGGCGGCATCAAGATCACCAAGGGCAAGCTGCGCGGCGAGGTGTCCAATGGCATGCTGTGCTCGCTCAAGGAGCTGCAGCTGGACGTGCACAACGCCCCCTACGCGGTCATCAAGCCCGCCGCGATCCTGAACGACTACGCCTGCCTCAAGGATCAGAAGCCGTCCCTGCCCGAGGAGCTGACCGCGGGCTACAAGATCTACGGCAAGACCCTGTGCGCCAAGGTGCTGTCGGTCAAGACCACCGGCTATTCGCAGTATGACCTGACCGTCGATTTCGGCGCGGGCGAGACCGCGCTTTCGACCGACTGCGCGAACATCCACGAGGGCGACTTCATCGCAGTCGATACGGCGGCCATGACCGTGTGCACGCCGGACGACCTGCACGCCCAGCCCGCCGAGTTCCCGCACTGCATCACGGACGGCATCTTCGTGCTGAACGAGGACTGCAAGCCGGGCGACGACATCCGCAAGGTCGTGGGTCTGGACGAGTGGGTCGCGGATTTCGAGATCACCTCCAACCGCCCGGACTGCCTGAGCGTCATCGGTCTGGCGCGCGAGACCGCCGCCACCTTTGACCGCCCGTTCCATGTCGGCACCCCGTCGGTCAAGGGCGTGGGCGACGATATTAACAAGTATATGTCGGTCGAGGTACGCGACCCCGACCTGTGCCCGCGCTACACTGCGCGTCTGGTGCGCAACATCAAGATCGAGCCCTCGCCCGTCTGGATGCGCGAGCGCCTGCACGCCGCCGGCGTGCGCCCGATCAACAACATCGTTGACATCACCAACTACGTCATGCTCGAGTACGGCCAGCCGATGCACGCGTTCGACTACGCCTGCCTGTCGGACGGCAAGATCGTCGTGCGCCGCGCGCGGGCCGGCGAGTCCATCCAGACGCTGGACGGACAGGACCACGACCTGACCGACAAGATGCTCGCCATCTGCGATAACGACAAGCCGGTCGCGGTCGCGGGCGTCATGGGCGGCGCGAACTCCGAGATCGAGGACGACACCAAGACCGTCGTGTTCGAGTCCGCCTGCTTCCACGGCGCGACCGTCCGCGTGACCGCCAAGGCGCTCGGCATGCGCACCGAGGCGTCCGGCCGCTTTGAAAAGGGCCTTGACCCCCGCATGACGCTCGACGCGGTCAACCGCGCGTGCGAGCTGGTCGAGCAGCTCGGCGCGGGCGAGGTGATCGACGGCATCATCGATGTGGACAATTCCGATCCCAATCCCAAGCGCCTGCCCTTTGAGCCGGACAAGATGAACGCCCTGCTCGGCCTCGAGCTGTCCGACGCGGCGCAGCAGGCTTACCTGGAGAAGCTGGGCTTTGCGGTCGAAAACGGCGAGGTCATCGTGCCGAGCTTCCGCACGGACATCGCGCGCATGTGCGATCTGGCCGAGGAGGTCGCGCGCATGTACGGCTACGACAAGATCCCGACCACGCTGTATGCGGGCGAGATGGTGCAGGGCGAATACACGCCCCAGCAGCAGGCCGAGCGCGCCGCCGCGCTGGTTTGCCGCGAAGCGGGCTTTGACGAGTCCATGACCCACTCGTTCATCTCCCCCAAGTTCTACGATATGATCGGCTGGGACAAGGATGACCCGCGCCGCATCTCCACCACCATCCTCAACCCGCTGGGCGAGGATTTCAGCGTCATGCGCACGACCGTGCTGCCCTCCATGCTGCAGTCGCTCGCGCACAACCACGCGCACCGCAACGCGACCGCCTCGCTCTACGAGATGGGCACGGTCTATCTGCCCTCGGTCAAGGACGGCAAGGCCGACCCGGACGTGCTGCCGGATGAGCGCAAGGTGCTGACGCTCGGCTCCTACGGCCGCCTGTCCTTCTTCCAGTTCAAGGGCGTCATCGAAGCGCTCTGCCGCGAGCTGAACATCAAGGACGTGCAGTTCGTGCCCGAGAAGGCGAACCCGTCCTACCATCCGGGCCGCTGTGCGAACGTGCTGATCGGCGGCGCGCAGGCCGGCGTGTTCGGCACTGTGCATCCGACGGTCGCAGACCGCTACGGCCTGTCCGGCGAGGTGCTGGCAGCCGAGCTGCGTATGGATGCGCTGTTTAACGCCATCGACCCCAACAAGCTGTATCATCCGCTGCCCAAGTTCCCGGCTTCCACGCGCGACATCGCCGTGCTGGTGGACGACGCCGTGCCGGCGGCCTCCATGCAGGCCGCGATCGAGCAGGCCGCGGGCGCGATCCTCGAATCCGCCAAGCTGTTCGACGTGTACAAGGGCAAGGGCATCCCGGAGGGCAAAAAGTCGGTCGCCTACTCGCTGAGCCTGCGCGCGCCCGACCGCACGCTGACCGATGAGGAATGCGACAAGGCGATGCGGGATGCGCTGGCTGCACTCGAAACCGAATTCGGCGCCGCGCTGCGCAGCTGACCCGCTGCCGCACCGGCAGGAACCATGCCATTTATGGGGGGACAGGCACGCACGCCTGTCCCCCTTCCGTTTGGCAAGCAGGCCGCTCCCTGCCAGCGCTGGGAAAAGATTTCGTCCGTTTTTCCGCGGATTATGCTTTACTTTTCACCCGATTTGTATTATGCTGTTAATAGCAAAAACCCAAACGGTAGGATCGGAAAGGAGACAGACATGCTCGACGGTACCAGAAAGTTCAGCCTTGTAGACGAGTCCAACAAGGAAATGAAGCGCACGCTGACCGCGGTATATGATGCGCTTAAGGAGAAAGGGTATAACCCGATCAATCAGATCGTAGGCTATCTCCTCTCCGAGGACCCGACGTACATCACCAACCACAACAACGCCCGCAGCCTGATCTGCAAGATCGACCGCGACGAGCTGATGCAGGAGCTGGTGCAGTTCTACCTCGATAACTGAGGCATGGACTTGACAAACGGAGCAAATCCGTTATAATGAAAGTAGAAAAGGGCAGTCCGGCAAAGACGGTTGACCCGAGTTTTACGCTATTTCTAAAAAAATAACCGCAAACCTTGGTCGGGGGCGGTTATTTTTTTATGGTCTTGATGATTTCAAGAAGGATAAGTAGCAAAATGATCTGCCACACGATCTCCATAAAAACCACCTCCCTTGCAGGAGCATGGTCAACCGCCTTTTCAGTCTTGCCGGACTGCTTATCTCCATCATACATATTTTTTCACGCTTTGTAAAGCGAAAGGGGATTTATGAACGGTTTTCTCCCGATAAACAGGCAGGAAATGCAGGACCGCGGCTGGTATTACTGCGATTTCCTGCTCGTCACCGGCGACGCATATGTCGACCACCCTTCATTCGGCACCGCGATCATCTCGCGCGTGCTGGAGGACGCGGGCTACAAGGTCGCTATTTTGAGCCAGCCGGATTTCCGCGACGAGCGCGACTTCACCGCCATGGGCCGCCCGCGCTACGCGGTGCTGATCAACGGCGGCAATATCGACTCCATGGTCGCGCACTACACGGCGGCCAAAAAGCGCCGCTCAGACGACGCCTACACCCCGGGCGGCCAGGCGGGCAAGCGCCCGGACCGCGCGGTGACCGTCTATGCCATGCTCGCGCGGCGCGCGTTCCCGGATGTGCCGGTCTACCTCGGCGGCATCGAGGCCAGCCTGCGCCGCTTTGCGCATTATGACTACTGGGCGGACCGCGTCATGCCCTCCATTCTGGAGTCCACCGGCGCGGACGGGCTGATGTTCGGCATGAGCGAGCACGCGGTCGTCCAGCTGGCGGACAACTTAAAGCACGGCAAAAAGGGCGCGGACGCCTGCGTGGGCGTGCGCGGCACAGCCTACATGGCGCACGACGCGGCGGGCATCGAAAACGCGGTCGAGTGCCCGTCCTACGAGGATGTGTGCGCCGACAAGGCAGCCTATGCCCGCGCGGTCAAGCTGCAGTACGACGAGCAGGACCATGTGCGCGGCAGGGCGCTCCTGCAGCGCCACGGCCGGCGCGTGCTCATCCAGAATCCGCCCGCCCTGCCGCTGACCACCGCGGAGATGGACCACGTCTACGCCCTGCCCTATATGCGCACCTATCATCCGTCGTATGAGGCGCTGGGCGGCGTGCCCGCCATTCAGGAGGTGCAGTTCTCCATCATCCACAACCGCGGCTGCTTCGGCGCGTGCAACTTCTGCGCGCTCGCGTTCCATCAGGGGCGGTACATCCAGGCGCGCAGCCACGAAAGCGTCCTTGCAGAGGCAAGACAGATCGTGCGCATGCCGGGCTTTAAGGGCTATATCCACGACGTCGGCGGCCCGACGGCCAATTTCCGCTTCCCCTCCTGCAAGCAGCAGGAGCAGCACGGCCTGTGCAAGAACAAGCGCTGCCTGTTCCCTTCTGCGTGTCAAAACCTCGAGGCAGACCACACCGACTACCTGAACCTGCTGCGCGAGCTGCGCCAGCTCGAGGGCGTCAAAAAGGTGTTCGTGCGCTCGGGGCTGCGCTATGACTACATGATGGCCGACCGCAACGACGCCTTTTTCCGCGAGCTGGTCGAGCACCATATCTCGGGCCAGCTCAAGGTCGCGCCCGAGCACATGAGCGATAACGCACTGTATTATATGGGCAAACCTTCATTTTCCGTATATGAGCAGTTCCGCGAGCGGTACGCCCGCATCAACCAGAAGCTGGGCCGCAAGCAGTATCTGGTGCCCTACCTGATGAGCTCACATCCCGGCGCGACGCTGGACGACGCGATCCTGCTCGCGGAGTACCTCAACAAGGTCGGCTACATGCCGGAGCAGGTGCAAGACTTCTATCCCACCCCGGGCACGCTCTCGACCGCGATGTACTACACCGAGATCGACCCGCGCACAATGAAGCCGGTCTATGTGGCCAAAACCGCGGAGGAAAAGGCCATGCAGCGCGCGCTCTTGCAGTGGCGGCGGCCGGACAAGCGGCCGATCGTGCTGGCGGCGCTCAAAAAGGCCGGGCGGGAGGATCTGATCGGCTACGGAAAGGAATGCCTGATCCGCCCGAACCGCGGCGAAAAGCCGCCCGTCCCCTCCAAAAAGACGGCGCGGCCCGCGAAATCCGCCGTCCCGCGCCACACGCCGAAGAAAAAGGGCTGGGCCAAGGCAAAGCCCAAGCGCAAGCGCTAAACAGGATTTTCTTTTGCTGCGCACTTACTTTTGTTTGACAAATCGCGCCCTGCGGTTTATAATCATAAGTGAACAAAGGAGTTCACCATCCCCAAGGGGATCGTGGGCTCTTTTTTATTTTGTAAAAGGAGGGCGTCCGCCCATGGATGAAATCGATCTGAAACTGCTCCGACTGCTGCAAAAGAACTCCCGCACGCCTGTCAAGGCGCTGGCGGGCGCGGTCAACCTGTCCTCCCCTGCCGTCTCCGCGCGCATCGACCGGTTGGAGAAGCAGGGCGTGATCCGCGGCTACACGCTCGACGTCGACCCCCTGCAGCTCGGCCACCACATCCTCGCCTATATCCATCTGGATATGCAGCCCGTGCAGAAGGAGGAATTCTATCCCTTTATCGCCGCCTGCCCCAATGTGCTCGAGTGCAGCTGCGTGACCGGCCAGTATTCCATGCTGATCAAGGTGATCTATCCCTCCACGCAGGAGCTGGACACCTTCATCGGCGGCCTGCAGCATTTCGGCAAAACCGAAACGCAGATCGTATTCTCCACGCCGGTGCCGCCGCGGCCGGTGCAGATCTGAGCCGGTTGACTTTCTTCTTTTTAATGGGTATCCTGTACGCATGATAGGGCGGCATATACCGCGCAAACCGTACGGTTTCTCCTATGGAGGGATGGATATGAGCCTGATCAATGCATTCACCCACCGCCGCGTGTTTTCCACCTTTTCGCCCGAGGAGGCGCGCCGCGTCGAGCAGCTGCTCGCGGCGCAC
>CALWJG010000074.1 GCA_944380945.1 uncultured Agathobaculum sp.
CATTTCTTATCACCTTTTTCAGCAGCTGCGGCAGGCTTCGGCCTGCCGCAGCTGTTTGATGGAGGCAGGGAAATCCGTTTTTTTCGGCAGGCAAAAGGCCCGCATCCCGATGCATCGGGATGCGGGCCTTTTTTCGTTTGGGTTTTACTGCTCCTGCAGCGCCTGTTCAAAGCGGTCGATATTGTTGCCCTTGCCGATCACGGCGACGATGTCGCCGGCCTGGAACCGGTACTGGGGCGAAAAATCGACCTGCGTCTGGTGGTCGCGCTCGACGGCGATGATGTTGACGCCGTACTGGCGGCGCACGTCGGCCTCGTGGATGCTCTTGCCGATCAGGCCGCCGTCCACCTGGATGCGGCGGATCTCGACCTGATTGTCCAGCGAGATATAGTCGAGCAGGTTGTTCGAGATGATGCGCTTGCCGATGCGCACGGCCATATCGGATTCCGGATAGACGACCGTCGCGCCCAGATGCCGCAGCACCTCGCCGTGCTCGCGGCTGTTGGCCTTGGCGATGACGTGGGGCACGCCCATCTTGATCACGGTCATGGTGGTCAGCACGCTGACGTCCACCTTTTCACCGATGCAGATGGTCACGGTCTGGCAGTTCTGGATGCCGGTCTCCTCGAGCGATTCCTCGGTGAGCGTCTCCACCACAAAGGCGAAATCGGTGTACCGGCGCACCGCCTTGACCTTCTGTTCATCCTTGTCGATCGCAATAACGTCCTTGCCGGATTCCGCCAGCGTTTTGACCAGCGCCGTGCCGAAGCGGCCCAGGCCGATCACGCCGAAGGAGGAGGAAAAGTCCTTTTTTTTCATAATCATTACCTTACCCTATCATAATTTGTTCTTCCGTATAACGCACGCTCGGCTCGGGGCGGTTGATCCAGACCGAGAGCAGGGTGAACGCGCCCAGACGGCCGGTGTACATGGTCAGGATGATGACCAGCTTGCCCGCCACGCTCAGGTCGGGGGTGATGCCGGTCGACAGGCCGACCGTGCCGAAGGCGGAGACGACCTCGAACAGAAGCTGGATGAAGTCGTACTCCGGCTCGAGAATGCACAGCAGGAACGTGCCGATGAATACCACCAGCGCGCTCAGCAGCGCGATCACCGAGGATTTGCGCAGCATCTCCTGCGGCAGCGTGCGGTGGAACGCGCCCGGCAGGCGCTTGGAAAAGACCGTGCGCGCCTCCTGCATCAGGGCGAAGAAGGTGGTGGTCTTGATGCCGCCGCCGGTCGAGCCGGGTGAGGCGCCGATGAACATCAGGATGACCAGCACAAACAGGCCGGCGTTGGTGAACGAGCCGATCGGATAGGTGGAAAAGCCCGCGGTGCGCGCGGAAACGCTGTGGAAAAACGCACCCAGCCAGGTGATGTCCTCGGTCGCCTTGAGCAGCAGCGTGCCCACGGCGAGCAGCACGCCTGTCGTGGTCAGCACGACCTTGGAGTGCAGCGTCAGCTTGCGGAACGAGCGGCAGCGGAGCACGTCCAGCATGACCAGAAAGCCGATGCCGCCGCAGATGATCAGGCCGCAGGTGGTCAGGTTGAGCAGCACGTCCGCCTGATAGGGGATCAGGTTGCGCAGGCCGCCCAGAATGTCAAAGCCGGAGTTGTTGAACGCGGCGACCGAGTGGAAAATGCTGATCCACAGCGCCTGACCGAAGGGGTAGTCCTGAATGAACGTGATAAAGCTGAGCACCACGCCCGCGCCCTCGAAGCACAGCGTCATCAGCAGCACGGCCTTGACCAGCCGGACCATGCCGGCGACGCTGTCCACATTGAGCGCGTCCTTGACCAGCAGGCGCTCCTTGAAGCCGACGCGGCCGCCGGCGGCGAGGATCAGGCCCACGCCGACCGAGGATACGCCCAGACCGCCGATCTGGATCAGTCCCGCGACCACGGCCTGACCGAAAAAGGTGAAATGCTCGGCCGTGTCAATGGCGATCAGGCCGGTGACGCAGACCGCGCTGGTCGAGGTGAAGAGCGCGTCGATAAACGATACCTCCGCGTCCGGCCGGACCGAGACCGGCAGAAGCAGCAGCCCGGCGCCGATCAGGATGACAAGCGCAAAGCCCAGCGCGATCAACCGGCCGGTCGGCTGCTTTTGAATAAATTTGTCAAATGACATGACGTTCGCGGGGCACGCCCTGCGGCGCGGTCCCGCCCTCCTTTGTGAATTTCATAACGGTTCCTGTATGGAAACGGACGGTATGCCCGCCCCATGGTGTATAAGATAACACCATTGCCCCGCGCCGTCAATAGCAAAGGCGGGCAAGATCGTTAACGCTGTGTTAATGAATGGCGGGCGGCGGTTAACAGGCCGTCAATGCGGCGCAGAACGGCCGTGGCCGGGGAAAAGCCGCCGGCGCTGCCTTGACTTTTGCAGGGGCGGGCGGTATAATACAAAAAGTCCGATATCGGACGGAATACATCGACGCAAATTGCCCTGCCGGCGCGGGCGCTTCCGCGAAACCGGCAGGACAAGAAAGGAAATCCCTATGAACTCGGCGACCTTATTTGCCAGGACCGCCCCGCTCAAGCTGTTTTTCATCGCCGCGATCCCCGGGGCGATCAGCATGCTCGCCTCGGCGCTGTACCAGACGATCGACGGCGTGTTCGTCGGCCAGTTTCTGGGCGGCACGGCGTTTGCGGCGCTCAATCTGGCCATGCCGTTCGTCATCATCAACTTTTCGCTGGCCGACCTGATCGGCTTCGGCTCATCCGTGCCCATCGCGATCAAGCTGGGGCAGAAGGAGGAGCGCGAGGCCTGCAACATCTTCACCTGCGCCTGCCTGATGATCGTGGGCACGGGCGCGGCGATCGGCGCGCTGCTGTATGCGGCCGCGCCGCTGCTCATCCGGCTGATGGGCGCGGAGGGCGAATTTGCCGCGCTTGCGGTGCAGTACATCCGGGTGTATGCGATCGGCTCCCCGGTGACCACGATCGTCTTTGCAATGGACAACTTCCTGCGCATCTGCGGCTATATCCGCGGCAGCATGCTGCTCAACATCCTGATGAGCGTGCTGAGCGCGGCGCTCGAATTCCTGTTCCTCGGCGTGCTCGGCTGGGGCATCTGGGCGGCTGCGCTCGCGACCTGTACGGGCATGGCAGTGTGCGCGCTGCTGGCGCTCATCCCGTTCGTGCGGGGCAGGGCGCTGCTGCGCTTCTGCCGGCCCCGCTTCCGCGCGGCGACCGTGCGGCAGATCATCGCCTGCGGCAGCCCGAACTTTCTCAACAACATCGCCGGGCGCATCACCTCCATCCTGCTCAACTTCATTCTGGTGCGGCTGGGCGGGGAGGACGCGGTATCGGTCTACGGCGTTTTGATGTATGTGGACGGCTTCATCCAGCCGCTGCTCTACGGCATGTGCGATTCGCTGCAGCCCGCGGTGGGCTACAACTGGGGCGCGGGCAAGCGCTCGCGCGTGCGCGCGATCGAAAAATGCTGCTTTGCCGCCGCGGCGGTGATCTCGCTGGCGGCCGCGGCGCTCATCCTGCTGCTGCCCGGGCCGCTCACCCTGCTGTTCATGCCGGGTGCGCAGGGGGCGGTGCTCGCCATGTCGGTCGGCGCGCTGCAGCTGTTCAGCGCCACCTATGTGACGCGGTGGTTCTCCTTTGCCGCGCAGAGCTATATGCTTGCGGTCGAAAAGCCGCTGTCCGCCTCGCTGATCTCGGTATCGACCGCGCTTTTGTTCCCGGCGACGCTGGTCGTGCTGCTGTGGCCGCTCGGCCTGACCGGCATCTGGCTCAACTTCGCGGGCACGGCGCTGCTCGCCGCGGTGCTGGCCGCCGCGGTGCTCCTGCGGCAGCGGCCGGACCTGAACCGGCCCGACAGCGCAGATCCAAACGAGCCGGAAAACCAAACGGGATAACACAAAGGCTGCCCTCGCGGGCAGCCTTTCCGTTTGTCAAAATGTTTCCGCGCCGCAGGCGCGTGCAGAACCGCCGCGCTGAGGTGCTATTTTGTGCTTTCCGGCGCTGCGGCATGCGACGGTTCGTCCGTGTCCGGCTGCCGCCGCGGCAGCGTGATCACAAATTCGGTCTTCCAGCCCTCCCGCGGCGGGTCGGCCAGACAGATCGTGCCATGGTGCAGGCTGACGATGCGCTGCACGATCGCCATGCCCAGCCCGGTGCCGCTGCCCGTGGTGCGCGCCGCGTTGCCGGTGACAAACGGATCGAACAGCGTCTTTCGGATGGCGGGCGGGATGCCCGCGCCGTTGTCCCCGATGGACAGGCAGACCTGATCCCCCGCCGCCCGCAGGACGACAAACAGCGTCGTGCCGGGCGGCGCGTACTGGATCGCATTGCCGGTCAGGTTGTCCAGCAGGCGGCGCAGCAGGCGCGGGTCGGCCTCGCAGGGCACGGCTTGCCCGGGCAGGTCGGGCGCAGGCCGCAGGCCCGCGGTCTCCAGCTCGAGGTATTTTTCCGCCAGATAGGCGCGCACCAGCGCGCACAGGTCGAGCGGCTCCGCCTCAAGCCTATACGCCGGATGGTCGAGCCGGGCATAGGCGAACAGCGTGTCCAGCAGCGCGGCGCTGTCCGCCGCCTTGCGGCAGATGGTGTCCAGATACTGCTTTTCCCTGTCCGGCGGAACGACCCCGTCCGCCAGCGCCTGCGCATAGCCGCGGATGACGGTCAGCGGGGTCTTGAGATCGTGCGACAGGTCGGCGACGATGCGCTGCTTTTCCTGCGCGGCCTGCGCGCGCGCCGCATCCGCCTGCTCGAGCTGGTCGAGCAGGTGGGTGAAGCTCTCGGTCACATAGGAGAGCTCGCGCGGGACGCGCGCCGGCCCGACCTCGATCCGCTGCCCCGCGCCATAGGCGACGATCGCCTCGTGCAGCGGGCGGAGCGAGCGCCGCACCCCGCGGCTGAGCAGCCGCGCCAGCACGAACACCGCCAACGCCATCGCCGGCACGGACAGCAGCCGCAGCCGCCCCGCGTGCTCGAGCGCGCGCTGGTAGCTCTCGTCCGTCAGCATGGGCGCGGCGAACACCAGCGTGCGGTCCGCGCCGTCCGCCGTCTCGTATCCGTATTTGGAGATCTCCCAGTCGCCGCGGTAAACGCCCTGCAGCAGCGCAAACTGCCGCCGGTCCAGCCGCTCCAGACCGGGGAACAGGCCGCCCTCCACGATGCGGTAGCTGCGGTCGACGATGCAGTAATCGATGAACTCCTCGGCGCCGGTATCCGCGTGGAACAGGTTGAGCGCGATATAATAATACTGCGCGCCGCTCTGGTCGGTGGTCTCCGCCACCGAATAATACAGCTGATGGTCCGCATTGCCGATCAGCCAGAGGTCCGCCGGACGGATATACGCCGCGAGCGCGGGGTCGCTCGCATACAGCATCTGGTCGTCCGCATCGAACACGAGAAAGGCGCACCGGTCCAGCCGCGGCAGCGCGGCGAAATCGTCCGCCGCCAGCGCATCCTCATAGGCGAGCACCCGGTCGGCCGTGGGGAACGCCCGGTCGAGCCGGCCGGCGATCAGCGCGCCGACCGCGGCGTTCAGGCCGAACAGCAGCAGCGAGCACAGCAGGAAATAGGTCAGGCAGGTGCCCAGCAGGCTGCGGCCCGCCGGTCTGCTACGGCCGCTCAATTTTATACCCCAGTCCGCGGACGGTCCTGATGTACTGCGGATGCGCCGGATCGTCCTCGATCTTGGCGCGCAGGTTGGAGATGTGCACCATCATGGTGTTGTCGTCGCTCTCGTAATACGCGCCGCCCACGCACTCGTACAGCTGCGCCTTGGTGAACACCCGTCCCGGGCTGCGCATCAGCTGCGCGAGGATTTTGAGCTCGGTCGAGGTCAGCGGCACGGGCTGCCCGTTCTTGCGCAGGGTGAACTGCGCGGTGTCCAGCTCGAGCGCGCCCACGCGCAGCAGCGGCGCGGCGGTATCCTGCCCCGCATCTGCCCGGCTGCACCGCCGCAGCGCGGCCTTGACATAGGCGACCACCTCGAGCGGGTTGAACGGCTTGGTCAGATAGGCGTCCGCGCCGATGTCCAGCCCGAGCAGCCGGTCGGCGTCCATCGTGCGGGCGGATAGGATGATGATCGGCAGGTCGCTGAAGGAGCGCGCCTGCCGGATGAGCTCATAGCCGCTCAGCCCCGGCATCATAATGTCCGCCAGCACGAGCGAGATCCCGCCCGCGTGGAGCTGCGCGAGCGCCTGCGCGCCGTCCTCCGCCGTGCGCACGGCATAGCCCGCGCCGGTCAGGTACAGCGTCAGCAGTTCGGTGATGTCGCGGTCGTCCTCCGCGATCAGAATGGTATGCTGCATGGTTCTCCCTCCGTTCCGCCCGTGCGCCGCTCCCACTGCCGCGCCCGGCGGTTTTCCTTTTATGTCCCGCGTGCATGCGGGTTTTCCCTATCTTACTACATAGTGGCGGCAAAGGCAAGGAAAAAACCGGCAGGCGCAAAAAAGCCGCACCGCAGAAGGGCTCTGCAGTGCGGTTTTCGCGTAGGGGAGGGCGTTACAGGATCACGCGCCGCGGCTTTTCCGCGATCTGCCGGATCGGGCGGCAGGGCACGCCGTAGGCCAGCATGCCCGCGGGGATGTCGCGGGTGACCACGCTGCCCGCACCGATGACCGCATTATCGCCGATGGTTACGCCGGGCAGCACCTGCACGCCCGCGCCGATCCAGACGTTGCTGCCGACCGTGATCGGCTTCGCGTATTCCAGCCCGGCGTTGCGCTGGGCCGCGTCCAGCGGATGGCCGGCGGTGGAAAAGACGCAGTTCGGGCCGATGAACACATGGTCGCCGAAGGTGACCGGCGCGCCGTCCAGGATCACCAGATTGTGGTTGGCGTAAAAGCCCGCGCCCATGCGGATGCGATAGCCGTAGTCCGCATAAAACGGCGGCTCGATCACGATGTCATCCGGGCAGGCGGCGAGCAGCGCGCGCAGGAGGCGCAGGCGCTCGTCCCGCTGGCCGCTGCGGGTCAGGTTGTAGTCCAGGCACAGATCCTGCGCGCGGGCGCGCTCTTCGAGGATCTGCGGATCGTAGTTCGCGTCATACAGCAGCCCGGCGGCTGCCTTTTCCTTTTCTGTCATGGCTTCCTCCTCAGTTCTGGTGGCGCACCAGCTCGTAGTCGTCCCCGCTGCGGTAATAGGGGCAGGGGCCGCCGCGCTGCAGCAGGCGGTAAAACTCGTCCTCGTCCAGATACGCCTCGCAGATGTATTCGTCCAGTTCGTCGTCATAGGTGTTGTAGACACAGTCCTCACAGCTGCCGGACACGGCGTTCACCTTCTTATGTTATGATTTGGTATAAGCATACCATACTTTGTGAAAAAGTTCAAACAGG
Source organism: uncultured Agathobaculum sp. (assembly GCA_944380945.1). Taxonomy (GTDB): domain Bacteria; phylum Bacillota; class Clostridia; order Oscillospirales; family Butyricicoccaceae; genus Agathobaculum. The sequence continues at coordinate 7,305 of CALWJG010000074.1, forward strand.
CGCTTTCTATTTTGTGCAGAATGTGCTATGATGGAGCGGGAAAATCCTTGAGGAGT
>CALWJG010000075.1 GCA_944380945.1 uncultured Agathobaculum sp.
CGCAGGATGCGGTCCACATCCGCGTCGGACAGGTTGGTCATCGAGATATAGTTGCCCATCAGGAAGGACATGCGCGCGTCGTCATCCTTGACATAGAGCGACGGCCGCATCCCCCGGGGCAGCTGGTCGATGAAGCAGAACACGCATTTGTTGGAACACTGCTTCATCTTGTCCATCAGATAATGGTCGAAATTCAGGCCGAGCGGCTCGCCCTCCTGCTTGCGCACGCGCACCTCGCGCACGGTCTGCCCGTCCTGTTCGAGGACTTTGAGTGTCAGGCGTGCATCATAGCTGTAAAACTTATAGTCCAGCACGTCGCGGACCGCCGCGCCGTCAATTGCGAGCAGGGTCTCACCTGCCTGCACACCGGCGCGCGCAGCCGGGCTGCCCGCATCCACGCTCACGATTTTTGACGCCATCGCGCGCCCCCCTCTTAACCTTTTCCGCGCTCCGCGCGGTTTTTTCAGGATGAAGCAGCACAGCGCTTCACCCATCAAAACGCAGGGCATGCAGCTGCGTTTTGATACCAGTGCGTGAAAAAATTTCTCCGGAACTTTTTCGCGCCCGCGGCTTGTCCGGGCATCTGCCCAGCAAGACGCCTTCGATCGAAACTGTAGTTTTGATCGAGAGCAAAAAAAATGGAGAAGCCGTTTTGCCGCCTTCTCCATTTTTTGTTCTGTTTTTCGCCTTACGCTTCCTTGGCGACAACCTGACGGCCGTTGTAATAGCCGCAGTTCTTGCACATTCTGTGAGCCAGCTTCATCTCACCGCACTGCGGGCACTTGACCATGCCGGGCAGAGAGAGCTTCCAGTGGGAGTTGCGGCGCTTGTCGCGGCGGGCTTTGGATACCTTTCTCTTCGGTACTGCCATGGTGGATACACCTCCTACTCTTTCTTCTGTATTTTTATTGCATTAAATTGGTTATTCGCCCTCGTCGAGCAGGGCGCGCAGCGCGGCAAATCGCGGATCGATCTGCTTTTTCTCACAGTCGCAGTCGGTCACGTTGCGGTCGGCGCCGCAGTGCGGACAGAGGCCTTTGCAGTCCTCCTTGCACAGATAGGTCATCTGTACCTGCAGGATCAATGCCGGCACCAAAACGTCCGCAGGATCCACGCTGTCACCGGTCAGCACGAAAAGATCGTCCTCCTCCACGGCATCCGGATCGTCTGACAGGACCATATCGGCCTGCGCGGTGAGCAGGATGTCGAGCGGTTTGAGGCAGCGCGCGCACGCGGTGGAATAGATCGTCTTGATCGTTCCCTTGAGCCGCAGAACGCCGCTTTCATTGGATACCTCGCCGCTGAGCTGGACAGGGCTTTGGAACGGCTTCGCGCCATAAAGCGTCTCCTCCCGGAGATCGATCGTCTCCTCAAACGGGATAGAACCATGGTGCAAAGCGCTCAGTTGTTTCAAATCAATCTTCATGTCAACCTCACATGGTACTAAGATAGTATACTACAAGTAATCACGCCTTGTCAACCAAATTTTGCGTGAATATTGCGGTTTTCTGCCGGCCCGCGCGGCACTTCCCTTTTGCGCGCTTTTGCGGTATACTGGTAGCATGAGTCCACACTTTTGCGAAAAGGAAATCCAATCTTGAGAGAGTATTATATCACAAAAAACGACAGCGGGCAACGGCTCAACAAATTCCTCGAAAAAGCGGTGCCGCGGCTGTCCGGCGGCATGATGCACAAATACCTGCGCCTCAAGCGCATCAAGGTCAACGGCAAGCGCACCGAAGCCGCCTACCGCCTGATCGAAGGTGACGCGGTCCAGCTCTATCTGAACGACGAATATTTTGACGCGCCGCAGGAGGAACAGGCCTTCCGCCGCATCGCGCAGCCGCAGGTGCGCATCGTCTATGAGGATGAAAACATCCTGCTGGCCGACAAAGCGCCCGGCATGGTCGTCCATGCTGACGAGCGCGGGGACGGCAACACGCTGATCGCCCACATCCAGGCCTATCTGTTCCAGTCCGGCGCATGGGACCCGGACGACGCGGCCTCCTTTGCGCCCGCGCTCTGCAACCGCATCGACCGCAACACAGGCGGCATCGTGATCGCCGCCAAAACCGCGGAAGCGCTGCGCATCCTGAACGACAAGATCAAGGACCGCGAGCTGGAAAAGCGCTATCTGTGCATTGTCCACGGCCGGCCCCGCCCGCCCGAGGGGCTGATCGAAAATTATCTGCGGCGGGACGAAAAGCGCAAGCAGGTCACCCTGCACCGCACCCGCGTGCCCGGCGCCAAAACCGCGCGCACGCGCTACCGCACGCTCGCCACGGAGGGCAGGCTCTCGCTCGTGGAATGCGAGCTGCTCACCGGACGCACGCACCAGATCCGCGCGCACATGGCGTCCATCGGCTGTCCGCTGCTGGGCGACGGCAAGTATGGCTTGAACGAGCTGAACCGCCCCTACGGCGAGACCGGGCAGGCGCTTTACGCCTACCGGCTCACCTTCCGCTTTGACGGGGACGCCGGCGCGCTGCACTATCTGAACGGCCGGACCTTCACGGTCAGCGACATCCCATTCGTGCGCAAATACTTCCCGCAATACCATTTATAATTGTATGCAGCAAAAAGCCCTCCGTTCGGAGGGCTTTTCTGTCGTTTCGATCGAACTGTTATTCGATGTTGGTGTACACCTGACCGGGTTCGAGCGTCACGCCCTTGACCGCCGCCAGCTCAGACACCGTTACGAACGCATAGGTCTTGTCCGTACGGCTCTGCAGCTCGTCGATCGCAGCGAGCACGCCTTCGATCGTACCGGTATACAAGTCGTGCATGAGCACGATCGAGCCGTCGTGCACCTGATCGAGGATATTCTGCTTGACGCTGTCCGGATTGGTCTTGGTCTTCCAGTCGAGCGTGTCGACCTCCCAGTTGATGATCGGCAGGCCGAGTTCCTTCATGACCGCCTGCACCTTTTCGTCGTACGCGCCGCCGACCGGACGCATGACCGTCGGCCGTGCGCCGCAGTACTGCTCGATCAGCTGGCTGTTGGACTCGACCTCCTCGCGGATGCCCTCCTCGCTCAGCGCGGGCAGCATCTCCATCGGATGGTTCATGGTGTGGTTGCCGAGCTCGTGTCCCTCGGCCAGATAGCGGCTGCAGTGCGAGTTGAAGTCCTTCAGGCGGTAGCCGCACATGAAGAAGGTCGCGTGCGCGCCGCGCTCCTTGAGGCCGTCCAGCAGGTAGCTGGTCATGCCGCTGGGGTATTCACCCGTCGAGCCGGTCGGGCCGTCGTCAAAGGTCAGCGCCACGTAGACGTCCGCATCCGGGATATCGCCGCCGATCGCCTGCGTCAGGCCAGCCGTCATATTGTTCTTGAGATAGGCCTTCTGGCTGTCAAAGCCGTCGAGCGACATGGCGGTGAACGCATATGCGCCGTCCCCAAGGTCGGAATAATTCTTGCCGGTCAGCGCGGCAAACAGCTGCGCCGAAACGTAGAATTTTCCGGATTCCTCATCCTGATAGGTCTGGATATTGTCGCCCTTGACATGCTCGCCGTTGACCTTTGCCTTGCCGCTGTTCTGGATGGTCGAGCTGATGCCGTTGCATTCGATCGTCCACTGGTTGCTGCCGTCATACGACGCGGTGCCGCCGAGCGCTGCCACCGCTGCCTTGAGCGGCACATAGCGCACGCCGTCCACCTCGATGGCCGCGCTGCCGCGCTTGCCGGTCTCCTCGGCCATTTCGCGGGCTTCGCCGTCCGCGATGAGCTTGTCCGAATCCGTGCGCATCACGACACTGCCGGTCGTGACCTGCTTTTCAGAGGGCCCGAGCACCGCAAGCGCCTCGGCGGCGATCTTGCCGGTCTTTACCTCATCCAGCTCCTTCTTGGACTGGGAGATGATGACGAGGTCGCCCTGATCCTCACCGACTTCGCCTACCTGCCAGGAGAACGCCTGACAGACGTCCTTGACCGGCACAAAGGTGACGCCCTCCTTGGTCTCCGGCGCACCGGCCAGCGTTTTGGCCTCGCCGTTATAGGTCATGGACGTGCTGCCGACCTTGAGGCTGGCGGTATCCTTTTTATAAGTAAGCGTAGCCGAGGTGCCGGCACTGTCCCAGTTCAGCTCGACGCCCAGATTGCCGCAGAGCGAGTCGAGCGGCGCATAAGCGACGCCGGTCGTGCTGCGGAAAGGCGCGGCTGCGCCGAGATCGACCGTTTTACCGTCCTGATAGGCGCGGGTGTTGTCGATCTGGTAGACCAGCTGGTTCTGACTCCCGCCGAAGATCGCGCCGGAAATCCCCTTTACAATGTGAAATGCGACCGGCACCGCAATGATGATCAGCAGGATCAGCGCGATCAGCACGCCATAATGGCTGTTGCGGCGACGGCGGCGACGCCGAGAACCCCTGTATGTGGACCGGTACGTCGTCTGGTATGCCATGTTCCGTTCATTCCTTCCTGAATTCTGTTTCTTTATCTTCCACATGAATACTGATATAGTATATCATTGAAAAAACATAAAATAAAGTTACATTACCGTAAATTTTTGCGCTCTGCGGCAGAAATTGCCTCATCCAGCAGCTGTACGCCCACACCGAGCAGGTGCGGGCCCACATAAGCGCCCAGCGTGCAGTCGATCTCGCCCTCTGTGAAGAACTGAAAATCCGGCAGGCTTTTCTGCGCCATCCGGCGGATCTCCCGCAGCTCGTCCGGCGAGTCCCCGTGCGCCACCGCAAGATTGAACGCAGCGCCGCGCGGCACGCATGCCGCCGCCATCTGCACCATTTTCTGTACCGCCGCCTTGCGGCCGCGGATCTTGGCTACGCTGGACAGCTCCCCGTTCTCCGCAAAGGAGATGATCGGCTTGATCTGCAGCAGCGTGCCGGCGACCGCCGCGATCTGCCCGATGCGTCCGCCCTTGCGCAGGTATTCCAGCGTGTCGATGCAGAAAAACACGTGCGTGTGCTGCAGCAGCGGCGGGATCGCGCGCAGCAATTCGTCCCAGTTCCAGCCCTGCTCGATCCAGCGGGCCGCCTGGATGACGCTCAGACCCGCGCCGAGCGAGCCGCTCAGCGTATCGAACACCGCGACCTCCAGCCCCTCTGCCTGCGCGCCGAGCAGCCGCACCAGATTGCAGGTGCCGCTCAGCCCGCCCGACAGGTGCAGGGCGAGCACCTTGGTGTAGCCCGCCTGCCGGATCGCCGCAAACGCCTGCTCGACCGCTTCCCCGCCGGGCAGGGTGGTTTTGGGGATCTCCTGCGGCAGACGGCGGTAGACCTCGGTCGGGGTGATATCCACGCCGTCCGCATATTCCCCATCCGAAAAGATCAGCTTGAGCGGCACCACATAGATGTCATACCGCCGCAGCAGGGCCGCCGGTATATCGGCGCAGGAATCCGTGAGCAGCGCGATTTTCTGCTTGTTCATTTGTCCCATCCTTTATTCATATTTGTTACAGGTCCTCTCCGGCGCTCCAGTTGACCAGATGCGGCGAGCGGGGCGTTTCCTTCTCCCCCGGCGGCGGCACCTTGACGCCAAAGAAATCATACCACTGGCCGCAGGCGTCACACTGCCAGGCGGTCGCCGCGGTCTCATCCATGATGTAGATCTCGTTTCCACATGCACAGGTCAGGATCGTCATACGCTTATCCTGCCTCCTTTTTCTGTAAAAAACACGCGTATGCATATTAGTTTATGATAAGTATAGCACAGATGCACAGATAAGTCGAATAAAAAGCGGTTTTTTCTCGGTTTTTTCCGCGCATCCGACAGACAAACGGCGCCGCCGATCAAACAGCGGCGCCGCCTGCCGGCCGGGCTCAGCTCGGGATGTCCCCCAATCGGGAAACAGTCGCCAGAATATTGCTGTATACAAAGCTGTCGCCAGTGCTGACGATCTGAAGGGTCGCCGGGGCCGTCGTCACCGTAAACGGAACGGAGAACGACTGGCTCGCCACGTCGTTTGCGTCCGTGAACGTGTTCTGCGACGCCGCACCGGCGATCTCGGTGCCGTTCAGCTGCGGCGCGGTGCCGACATTGAGCGGGAAGGATGCGCCGCTGCCCGGCGCAAAGCTGCCGCTGAACGCCAGCGAATACACGCCGGGCTGGCTGATCGTGATGTCCGTGCTGTTGTCCGCATGGGCGATATCCGTGCCGTAGGACAGCGCGTTGCGGTCAAACTCCAGCGGCGTCGATCCCGTCCCTGCCTGCGGCTGGGTGGAATAGGCGGACAGAAGCTCGACCGGCGCGCCGGATGTGCCGGCAGCACCCTGCGGGATGGTGAAATCCAGCACGGCATTCTGCGGCGTGCCGCTGTTGGTGACCGCGGCTTCGGTTCCCGGGTCGCCGGTCGTTACTGTGCCGACGCTGACTGTCGCTGCTGTACCGTCCGTGCCCGCAGCGCCGGTTGCACCCGTTGTGCCAGTGGGACCAGTGGCGCCTGTTGGGCCGGTTGGACCAGTGGGACCTTCTGCACCAGTTGCACCAGTTGCACCAGTCGCGCCAGTCGAACCGATGGGGCCTTCCGCACCCGTCGGACCTGTTGCGCCTGTTGCGCCAGTCGAACCGATGGGGCCTTCCGCACCCGTCGGACCAGTTGCGCCCGTTGCGCCAGTGGGACCGATGGGGCCTTCTGCGCCTGTCGAGCCCGTTGCGCCAGTTGCGCCAGTCGGACCAATGGGGCCTTCTGCGCCAGTTGGGCCAGTTGCGCCCGTTGCACCCGTGGGGCCAGTGGCGCCGGTCGGGCCCGTTACGCCGGTGGCTCCCGTTGCGCCTGTCGCACCGGCAGCGCCCGCAGGGCCGGTCGGACCGGTCGCGCCGGGCAGGCCGGGATAACCGATCGGTCCGGTTGCCCCCGTAGCGCCGGGTTCTCCGGGCGCGCCGGGGATACCGCGCGGACCCATCGGTCCACGCTCACCGCGCCAGCCGCGCGGGCCTGCAGGACCCGTCGGTCCTGTTGGACCGGTCGGTCCGCGCAGCGCGCCGCAGCCGTCCATGCAGCCGCGCTCCGCCCGCTCGTCAGACGGGCAGCCCCATCCGTCCCGTCCGACAAATTGAGAGCGATAATACATACCGTCTATCGTCCTTCCTCTGGGATGATTGCCGGATGCGCCATACATCCGGTATCCCATCCTATGCGCCGGCCGCGGCTTCCGACACCGCGGCGCGCCGCTCTGCGAAATACCGCCGGTTATACGCCACAGCCGCCGAGGACGGCTGATACAGCGCCGCCCGCTCGTTCCATGCCGCGGCCTGCGCATACTGCCCCATCCGGTCGCAGCACACGCACAGCCCAAGGCAGGGAACATATCCGTAGCACGGCGCATGGACGAACGCACCATTCTGCGGCGCACAGGGCGCGTCCAGCGCGATGCGGTACCAGAACGCCGCCTG
>CALWJG010000076.1 GCA_944380945.1 uncultured Agathobaculum sp.
CTCGGCGCGCTGTTTGCGGGCGCATACCTGACCGCCTCCGTGCTGGGGTGGAGCTGTCCGCTGCAGCACTTCACGGGCATCCCCTGCCCCGGCTGCGGCATGTCGCGCGCAGGGTTCGCCCTGCTGCGGCTGGATTTTGCCGCGGCGTTCCGGTATCATCCGATGATATATGTCCTGCCGCCCGTCCTGCTGTATGCCCTGTTCGGCCGGAAGCCGCTGCTGGGCGCCAAGCGGCGCGAGCGCATCCTGCTCTGGGGCACGATGGCGCTATGGGCGGCGGTCTGGGCCGTCCGCCTGCTGACGCATGACCCGCTGGTCTGGGGCGCGGTTTGATGACAAAAGCACAGCGCATGGAAATCCATGTGCTGTGCTTTTTGTTTTGCGGAGCCGGACGGCAAGAAATCGCCTGCTATGCCTTGCCTGAGCATGCCGGTCTGTGCTATACTATATCTAATTGGGCGAACACCAAGGAGGGACCACTGTACCATGACCATCACCTGCCCGCACTGTCATGCTGAGAACGAGTACAAAACGCTCGACCATATCAATATTGACCGCAATCCCGAGCTGCGGGCCAAGGTGCAGGATCTGTCCTGCTTTCGTGTCACCTGCCCAAACTGCGGTGAAACCATGCTTGCCGTATATCCCTGCCTGTACCATGACATTTCCAATCAGTTCATGGTCTGGCTTTGGCCGGAGGAGGAACAGCCGCCCCGCGCGCAGTTCGATCCGCTGGCCGGTTATACGCTGCGCATTGTGGACAGTCTGAACAGCTTCCGCGAGAAGATCAATATTCTGGAGCGCGGGCTGGACGACCGGACGGTCGAGATCATGAAGCTGCTGCTCTTTGCGCAGCTCAACCGCGATCTCGACGTGGTCGAGCTGCTGTTCCACGAGCTGGATGAGCAGACCATGGATTTCCGCTTTGTCGCTGTGCTGTCGGACGGAGCGGAGCAGTACGCCGCTATGCCGGGCGCTGTCTACCAGCGCCTGCAGGAGGACGTCAAAAACTACCTTTACACGCCGGGCGGCGATTTTACGCGCATCGACATGGCGTGGGCCAAGGATGCGCTCGAGCTGCTGCACGAGCTGGGATAACTGCGCTCCTCTGCTGTGCGGCCAGCTCCAAATCGCCGGGACGGCATAAAAAACGGCCTCCCCGAAATGGGGAGACCCGTTTGGTCAGCCGTACAGGAGCTGGATCAGCATGCCGGCGGCCACGGCGACCGCCAGTGTTGCCGCGATGACCGGAAGCGCGCGGCGGCGGCCCTCCCGATCCTGAAACAGCACGATGTAGCCAAACCCCGCGCCGGTAGACAGACCGGCGATCAGGGCGCCGAAGCTGATCGTGCCCGCGGCGAACAGCTCGGAGAGCAGCACGCTCATCGCGCAGCTGGGGACCAGACCGAGGATGGCGCACAGCACTGGCTGGAACAGCGTATCCGACAGGAGGAGCGAGGCGAGCACGTCCTCGCCGATCAGGTGGACGATAATATCCAGCACCAGCATGACGGCGAACAGGAAAAACGACGTCTTGAGCGTGTGCCAGACCACGCTCCACACCGGAGAGCCCGCGCTGCAGTCGCAGGCGGTCATCTCTACTTCGACCGGCTCGTCGCTCTCCAGCCGGTGACGGCGGAATACCGTGTATTTCAGAAGGTAGCCGCCGATCACGGCCACGGCAAACTTGACCGCAAGCAGCAGCGCGACCTGCCCCACGCTCGCCCCGCCGGCCAACAGGACGGGCACCGCCTCGTCCGAGGTGGCGAGAAAGACCGAGACCAGCGTCGCCGGCGCGAGATAGCCCGCACAGAACAGGGCCGAGGCCGCGGCGGAAAAGCCGCACTGGGGGATCGTGCCCGCGAGCGCGCCCACGACCGGGCCGAACTGCGCCGCGCGCGAAAGCAGCGTAGGCGTGTTGGTCAGGCGGTTTTCGATGTAGTAAAGCAGCGCATATACCACCAGAAGCAGCGGCACGGTTTTGAGCACGTCCACAAATGCTTCCGGCACCACATGTTGTAATAAGTGAAGCAAATAAGTCACCTCATGTAAGAATCAGCATCCCTGCTCAGAGCAGGAGAACGTAAATCAGTATATCACAGACGGGCGCTTTCAGGCAAGCGGGATTTGCCGCAGCGCGCGAATTTTGAAGAAGGAAACGAATCTGCACTATGAAATTCAATGAATTGAAGATACAGAAGAACATTCTGCGCGCACTGCGCGAGGCGGGCTACGAGCAGCCCACCCCGATCCAGCAGCGCGCCATCCCTCCCGTGCTCGCCGGCCGCGACCTGCTGGGCTGCGCGCAGACCGGCACGGGCAAGACCTGCGCGTTTGCCGTGCCGATCATCCAGCGGCTGGACGAGTCGCGCGGCAAGCCCGGCGCGATCCGCGCGCTCATCCTGACGCCGACGCGCGAGCTTGCGCTGCAGATCTATGAAAACGTGTGCCAGTACGCCCGGTATACGGCGTGCACCGCGGCTGTGATCTATGGCGGCGTCTCTCAGGTGCCGCAGGTCGAGGCGATCCAGCGCGGCGCGGATATCCTGATCGCCACGCCCGGCCGCCTGTGGGACCTGATGGGACAGGGCATCGTCAAGCTCAACCGCGTGGAGTGCTTTGTGCTGGACGAGGCCGACCGCATGCTGGATATGGGCTTTTTCCCGGACGTCAAGCGCATCGTCAAATACCTGCCCGCCAAGCGGCAGACGCTGCTGTTTTCGGCGACCATCCCGCAGGAGATCGCCGCGCTTGCGGAGAGCATGCTCCGCGATCCCGAGCATATCGCGGTCACCCCGTCGGCCAAGCCGGTGGATAAGATCGAGCAGAAGGTCTATTTTGTCGAAAAAGCCGAGAAAAAGACGCTGCTCGCCCAGATCATCCAGGAGAGCAACGTGCATCAGACGCTGGTCTTCACCCGCACCAAGCACGGCGCTGACCGCGTGGCGCGCGACCTGAACCGCGCGGGCGTCAAGGCGAAGTCCATCCATGGCGATAAGTCGCAGAACCAGCGCCAGCGTGCGCTGACTGAGTTCAAGGAGTGCAAGATCGCCGTGCTCGTTGCGACCGATATCGCAGCGCGCGGCATTGACATCAACGAGCTGCCGCTCGTCATCAACTACGATCTGCCCAACATCCCGGAGACCTATGTCCACCGGATCGGCCGCACCGGCCGCGCCGGACAGGAGGGCACGGCGATCTCGTTCTGCGACCAGTCCGAGCGCCCCTATCTGGCGGACATCGAGAAGCTGATCGGCAAGAAGATCCCGGTCGCAGGCGAGGTGGCGCATGCAGAGACAGCGCCCGTACCTGCCAGCCGTGAGCCCGCGCAGCATAAGACAGCCAACAAGCGCTCCCGCCGCAAGCTGGTTTCGGAAAACGCGCCGGCGGAGGCAGTCGCCGCCGAGGCTGCTGCGGAAAAAGCAGCCAAGCAGCAGGCGCGAAAAGCCAAGGCTGCCGCCAAGCGTCCCTCGCGCCGGGAAAAAGCGGCGCAGGTGCAGGCCGAGCAGCAGGCCAAGGCAGCGGCGCCCCGCGCCTCCCGCTCCCCTGCCGGACGCGGCAGAGGCCGACGGAACGATCCCTATGCGCGGTATGAGAAAAACGAGCCGCGCGTGGATGCGCACACCCCCTCCCGCGCGTACGCATTGAGCGATGAGGCGGCTGCCCGCATCCGCAAAAAGGTGGAGGCGGCGCTGGCTGCGCGCGCGCAGAGGGCCGCCGCGCCCCAGCCGCAGGCAGAACAGAAAAAGACGCCTGCCCGCCGAGGCCGCCGCGCGCACCACTAACCCGCAGACTGCAAAAGGAGAACGATCTTGAACGGCGCAAAACACCGCATCGCCCTCGGGCTGACCTGCTTTCTCATGGTCTGCCTGACGGTGATCTATCCATTTCTGCTTTACACCCCCAACGCGTTTGTCACGCGCTGGCGGGAATGGTACATCGAAACCGCGATGGGCACGATGACCCACCAGTGGCTGGCGACCTGGTTCATCCCCAGTGACATCATCGAAGAGGTGATGAGCAAGCGCTATGTGATGAACCAGAAGCAGTCCGGCGTGTTCAGCAGCTGGTTTGATGAGCTCGAGCTCGAAGAACCCGCCGAAGGCACGCCGAAAGAGCAGTTTTATCATATTTTCTCCGAGCTGGACCGCGATAGCTTCGAGGCGTTCCTGCGGGACAATCCGGAGTATATCGCCGACGGTTATGACCATATCGACATCGACCTGATCGGCGACGATATGACCCGCAAAAACTATGACACCGGCATCCGGACCACACAGGGCGACACCGTACTGGCCATCAACGCGGAGCACGGCATCATGATCGTGGAGATCGTGGGCGAGGATTCGCTCGGCATGGAGTATGCCGGCAAGCTCGCGCTTTGCAAGCAGCCGAAGAACGTCTTTGTCGGCACCTGCGAGGGCCTGTTTGAATACGGTTCCTATGTCACGGAAATGGTCGACCGGTACGACGCCAAGCTGGGCATCAACGCCTCCGGCTTTGCCGACTACGAGGGCAACGGCACCGGCGGCCTGCCCTACGGCTTTCTCAAAAGCGAGGGCGAGGAGCTGCAGCCGGCAGTTGCGGGCGGCTGGAAGATCATCGGGTTTGACGAAAAGGATCATCTGCAGATCGGCGAATTCACCGACACCTCGGCTTTCCGGGATGCGGTCGAGTTCCATCCGGCGCTCATCATCAACGGCGAAAATCTGGTCGCGGGCAGCGGCCTGAACGACCAGCAGCCGCGCACCGCCATCGGCCAGAAGGAGGACGGCACCGTCCTGATGCTGGTGGTGGACGGCCGGCAGTTCCATTCCTTCGGCATTTCGATCGAACGCTGCGCGGAGATCATGGAACGGTATCAGGCCTATCAGGCCTCCATGCTGGACGGCGGCTCGTCCTCCGTCATGGTGTATGACGGCCGGGAGATCACCAGCCCGACTACGCTTTCCCAGAATCCGGAGGGCCGCTATCTCCCGGACGCATTTCTGGTCCGGTAACGGCAAACTTTAGAGGAAAGAACGCGCAAAGCCGGCGGGGCAACACCCCGCCGGCTTTGCTATACAGTTATGGTAGTATCCGATTCCGAACAGCTTTTCTGCCGCATGCGGCATGCGCTGTTTGCGTGGTTATGCTTTCAAATGGAGAAATCCAACGTTTTCCCGCGGTTGACCAGTTCTTCCAACGTGACAGAATCCAAATACCGATTGACAACATCATACAGGCCGCGCCAAAAATCGAGCGTGAGACACTCCGCGGCGCGCGCGCATTCGACCGGATCGTGTTCCAGGCAGGCTACCGGCGCCAGCGAACCCTCCGTGATGCGCAGGATCTCCCCCACCGTATATTCAGACGGGTGGCGGGAAAGCTGGTATCCGCCCTGTGCGCCGCGCGTGGAAGTGACAAAACCCGCGCGGGACAGCTGAACCACGATCTGTTCCAGATATTTCGCCGAAATTTCCTGACGTTTAGAGATATCGCGCAGCGGGATGTAACCTGCTGCGTCATGCTGCGCAAGATCGATCATCAGACGAAGTGCATATCTTCCCTTAGTCGAAATCTTCATAAGCATACCCCTTTTGCATCATTATGCCACAAAATTGCCTCAATTTCAAGCATAACTGCACGCGATCAGCGGTTTTGCAGGGATCGGATCACCTCCTCAATATGTTGGCTGGCCTGCTCGACCTCCCATTTCAGCTCTGTGGCGGAAAGGCGCTGCGCGCCGTGCCCCAGAATGATCATCTGCTCCATGCCGTCCGATGTGGCGACACGGACGCGGTGCTTGCGCGACAGGTCGTAGGAAGCCTGCTCGATATACATGTCGGCCGTTTCCGCTTCCTTGGTGTATACGATGTGCAGGCCGTGCCGCTTTTCGATCGAACCGACGCCGCCCTTGACCTTGTATGCGTCAAACACGACGATCAGGCGGCATTTGCGGATGCTCTGGTAGTTGCTGAGCAGATTGACCAGCGCTTCGCGCGCCGCATTGATGTCGGCCTTGGCCAGACTGTTCAGCTCGTCCCATGCGAAAATGATATTGTATCCGTCCACGAGCAGGTAATCATCCTCGCGGATGCGGGTCACATACAGCTGTTCGAGCGTCGCCGCCCGTTTGCGGCTCTGTTGAAAGGCTTCAAAGCCGCGGTCTTTGATCGGGCCGTAGGTCCGCTCAAACAGGGCGCGCAGCTCTTTGTCGTCATCTATTCCCGAGGAAACCGCGGCAGAACCGCGCCCGTCCGACGTTTGCTCCTCAGCATCCGACTCTTTCAGGCGGATGCCGGCGTCCACATGCGCATGCGCCGCCACCTCGTCCCATTTGACGGTCACGCCCGCACCATGCGAGCAGAATACCGAATCCGCCGGGTTTTCCGTGTCGTGCTCGGGCTCATAGCCGATCGTCTCGATAACCTGCGCCGCATCATGACAGGGCGCATAGCCGCCCGCCGTGCAGGAAAGGCGGCCGCGGCCCTTGGTGTAGGCCGCCACCTCGGTCCAGTAATTGCGCATGGTCGCGACCGGCGCCGTACCGCACAGCACAGTCCCGTGTGCGGTCTGCTCCGGCGGGTCGAACGTCCCCTCCATCCGCTGGATGTCGGTCATCGCGCGGCCGACGCAGTCGTCCGGCAGCTCCAGCCGGAACGAATAATACGGCTCGAGCAGCACATTCTCCGCCTGCATCAGCCCGTTGCGCACCGCGCGGTAGGTCGCCTGCCGGAAATCACCGCCCTCTGTGTGCTTGACATGCGAGCGGCCGGCGACCAGCGTGATCTTCATATCCGTAATCGGCGAGCCGGTCAGCACGCCGAGATGCGGCTTTTCCGCCAGATGGGTGAGCACCAGACGCTGCCAGTTCAGGTCAAGCATATCGGTCGGGCAGATGGAGGAAAACTGCATCCCGCTCCCCCGCTCCCCGGGCTCGAGCAGCAGATGCACCTCGGCATAGTGGCGCAGGGGCTCAAAGTGGCCGATGCCGAGCACTGGCGCTGCGATCGTCTCCTTATAGACAATGCTGCCCTCATCGAAGGACACCTGTACGCCGAACCGGTCGGCGATCAGGCTGGTCAGGATCTCCAGCTGCACCTCGCCCATAAGCTGCACATGGATCTCACCCAGCCGCTCGTTCCAAACCACACGCAGCTGCGGATCCTCTTCCTCCAGCTGGCGCAGGTTTTGCAGCATGTGATGCGCGTCGCAGTCCGCCGGCAGGCAGACGCGGTAGCCGAGCACCGGCTCGAGCACCGGCGGCTCGGCGCCTTCCTCCGCGCCCAGTCCCATGCCCGGGCGGGTATGGGTCAGGCCGGTCGCAGCGCAGACCATGCC
>CALWJG010000077.1 GCA_944380945.1 uncultured Agathobaculum sp.
GAGACCGAGACCGACCTGTTCGGCGAGCAGGCTGTCCTGTGCGGCGGCGTCTGCGAGCTGATGAAGGCTGGCTTTGAGACGCTGGTCGAGGCGGGCTACGCGCCGGAGAACGCGTACTTCGAGTGCGTCCATGAGATGAAGCTGATCGTCGACCTGATCAACGAGGGCGGCTTTGCCAAGATGCGCTATTCGATCTCCGACACCGCGGAGTACGGCGACTACCGCACCGGCAAGCGCATCATCACCGAGGAGACCCGCAAGGAGATGAAGAAGATCCTGCGCGAGATCCAGGACGGCACCTTCGCTTCCGAGTGGATCCAGGAGAACCGCGCGGGCGGCCGTGCGCGCTTCCTGGCGACCCGTGAGCTCGAGGCCAACACCGAGCTGGAAGCCGTCGGCAAGAAGCTGCGCGGCATGATGAGCTGGCTGAAAAAATAAAAACGTCGTTTGAAACGTACAGTTTCAAACGAGAGGACGTGCCGCGCGGAGCGCGGACACGTCCGAGGCTGCGAGCCCGTAGGCCTCTATCCTTATTCTGTCGCTGATGCGACAGTGGGATGAGAGAAAGTTCCAACAAGCGAAACTTTTCTCCGCCCTTGTATCAAAAGCACGGGCAAAGCTCGTGCTTTTGATGAAAAATCCATCATGCTGGATTTTTCTATCAAACTGCACCTGCGGCGCGGAGCAGCGGCAGGTGCAGACAAGAAGCAAGCGCACAGGCGGGCGGGTTTCCGCCCGCCTGTTTCGCAAAAAAGGAGGAAACCCCGTGTCCAAGAGAAGTGACAACATCACCGCGGGCGCTGAGCGCATGCCCAACCGTTCGCTGCTGCGCGCCTGCGGCATGACCGATGAGGAGATGAAAAAGCCGATCATCGGCGTTGTCTCCGCGCACAGCGAGATCATCCCCGGCCATATCAACCTCGACAAGATCGCGGACGCTGTCAAGGCAGGCGTGCGCGTCGCGGGCGGCACGCCGGTCATGGTGCCGGCCATCGGCGTGTGCGACGGCATCGCTATGGGCCACATCGGCATGAAGTATTCGCTGCCCAGCCGCGAGCTGATCGCGGACAGTGTGGAAACGCTGGCGCAGGCGCATCAGTTCGACGGTCTGGTGCTTATCCCGAACTGCGACAAGATCGTGCCCGGCATGCTGATGGCCGCGGCGCGGCTCAACATCCCGTCCATCATCGTGTCCGGCGGCCCGATGCTCGCCGGCCATTTCGGCGGCGAGGAGGTTTCGCTGTCCAAGACCTTTGAGGCGGTCGGCGCGTACAAGGCCGGCATGATGGACGACGCGACCTTCTATGAGGCGGAATGCAATTCCTGCCCGGGCTGCGGCTCGTGCTCGGGCATGTACACCGCCAACTCGATGAACTGCCTGTCCGAGGCCATCGGCATGGCGCTGCCCGGCAACGGCACGATCCCTGCCGTGCACGCGGCGCGCATCCATCTGGCCAAGCACGCGGGCATGCAGATCATGGAGCTGGTCGAAAAGGACATCAAGCCGCGCGATATCCTGACCCCGGCCGCGTTCCGCAACGCGCTGTGCTGCGAAATGGCCATCGGCTGCTCGACCAACTCGGTGCTGCACCTGCTGGCGCTGGCCAACGAGGCTGAGGTGCCGCTCGATCTGAATATGCTCAACGAGCTGTCCGCCAAGGTGCCGAACATCTGCCACCTTGCCCCGGCCGGCCCGCACCACATCGAGCAGCTCAACGCCGCGGGCGGTGTGCCGGCGATCATGAAGGAGCTGACAAAACGCGATTTCCTCGACCTGTCGCTCATCACCTGCACGGGCAAGACGGTCGGCGAGAACCTCGCGGGTGTGGTCAACAAGAATCCCGAGGTCGTCCGTCCGCTCGAGAACCCGTATTCGCAGACCGGCGGCATCGCGGTGCTCTGGGGCAATATCGCGAAGAACGGCTGCGTGGTCAAGCGCTCGGCAGTCGCGCCGGAGATGATGGTGCACGAGGGCCCGGCGCGTGTGTTCGACGGCGAGGACGACGCGATTCAGGCCATCTACAACGGCGAGATCCACAAGGGCGACGTGGTCGTCATCCGCTATGAGGGCCCGAAGGGCGGCCCCGGCATGCGCGAGATGCTCAACCCGACCTCTGCGCTGGCCGGCATGAAGCTCGACAAGGACTGCGCGCTGATCACGGACGGCCGCTTTTCCGGTGCGTCCCGCGGCGCGTCCATCGGCCATGTGTCGCCGGAAGCCGCGGCGGGCGGCGAGATCGCGCTCATCGAGGAGGGCGACATCATCTCGATCGACATCCCGAACAGCAAGGTGAACGTCAAGATCTCGGACGAGGAGATGGAGGCGCGCCGCGCGAAGTTCGTGCCGCGCGAGCCCAACATCAAGTCGGGCTGGCTGTACCGCTACTCCCGTCTGGTCACCTCGGCGGATCAGGGCGCGGTGCTGCGCTGAAAAACGCCGAAACGGCAATATGGAGTAAACAGGGGAGGGGCTGCCGCAGGCAGCCCCTCAGTCTGTCAAAAAAGTTTCCGCGCCGCACCGCGTAAAAAATAGACCACAGCGGTAAACCCGCTGTGGTCTTAAAATCCGGAGATACAAAGTGTCCTGCCGTATAGCGGCAGGACAAGAGAAAGTGGTCTGGGCAATGCGCCTCGGATCGCCTTCGTGGAATCGCCGCGCAGCGGCAGGCCACTGCGGACAGTCCGCCTCAAACCGGCTGCAATCGCAGCCGGTTTTTATCGTTTACTTTGACTGGCCTAACCGCATGATGAAATCCGCCAGACGCTCGGTAGCGTCCGGATGGGCGACCGCCTGCATGGTCTGCCGCACGGTATCCAGCCGCACCGGGTTGCGGAACAGCTCGTAGACCGCTTCGTCAATGGGGAAGTGCCGGGTGATCAGCGCGGCCATGCCGTTGTTGACCAGAAACTCCACATTGCGCTCCTCGTGCCCCGGGATGGGGTCGACCAGCAGCATGGGCAGGCTTTTGGCCAGCGCCTCGGACACGGTCAGCCCGCCGGGCTTGGATACGATGCAGTCGGACGCGCTCATCATCACCTCGACGTTGTGGACAAAGCCGTAGGGTCGGATGACGCAGTCGCCCTCGTATTTCTCGGCAAAATGCTCGATGCGGGCCTTGAGCTTGGCGTTGTTGCCGCACACGACCAGCATCTGCAGCGGCAGGCCGATGCCGGTGAGCGTTTCGACCGTTTTGACATGGTCGGCATAGCCCATGCTGCCGCCCATCAGCAGGATGGTGCGCATCTGGGGGTCGATGCCGAGCTGGGCCGCGGCGTCCGCGCGGGACAGCGGGCGGTTGAACTTGGGGTGCACCGGGATGCCGAAGGGCAGGATGCGCTCCTCCGGGATGCCGCGCTTGACGCACCGGTAGGTGAGCAGCTCGCTCGCGGTCACAATGTACTGCACGCGCGGCACGTCCTCCCAGTAGGGGTGCAGGGTGTAGTCGGTGACGATGCCGATGGTCGTGATGTCCGCCAGCTTTTTGCGCTTTTTGAGCTCGTCAACCATCTGCGCGGCGAACACATGGGTACATACGATCACATCCGGCGCATAGCCGGCCAGCACCTTGGCGAATTTTGACGCGCCGAGCGCATTGATGATGTTGATGATGCTGGGCGCGGAGGAAAAGTAGCTCGCGCCGTTGTTCTCCGCCAGCTGATAGACCAGCCGGTACAGCGTCTGCATGTGCTTGGAGGAAAACAGATAGCCCTTATCGATCGTGGCGCGGATCAGGTTGCTGATATAGGCATACACGTCGAGCGTGTGCACCTCGGCGCCGCAGGCGGTCAGCTGGTCGCCGACGGCCTTGGCGGTGGCATGGTGGCCGAAGCCCGCGGTGACGGATAAAATCAATACTCTCATACGGAAAACTCTCCTTGTACAAGAGCTATTTTACCGCACAGCGGGCAAAAATGCAAACCCTTCCGTCAAGCTGCGGTCAAGCTATTGTAAAAAAGAAGCGCGGTAGGCGGCGAGCACCTCGTTTTCCAGCGTCTCGCGCAGCGCACAGCCGACCGGGTGGGCGACGTCGCGGAAGCGCCCGTCCGGCATGCGGCGCGAGGGCATGGCGAGGAACAGGCGGCCGCGGCTGTCGATGATTTTGATGTCGTGCACGGCGAGCACGCCGTCGAACGTGACCGAGACCAGCGCCCGCAGCTTGCCGGACGGCTCTGTGTGGCGGAATTTGATGTCCGTGATTTCCATATTGAACTCCTTTTTTCCGAAATATCCGCATAAATTTGTGGGTTTGACTATTTTAATTTGGTCAGGAATGTACTATAATATACCAAGTATACAGAGAAAGAATATTTTGATTCAGCAGGAGGCATAGGGAAATGGCGCTGTCTATCAAACCCTATATTGATAATAAGGAACGCATCCACCTGATCGGCATCGGCGGCGTGTCGATGAATTCGCTCGCTGAGCTGCTGCTCAGCCGCGGCGTGCCGGTATCCGGCTCGGACCGGCTGCATACCGACGTTACTGCGCGTCTGGAATCGCTGGGTGCGAAGATCACCTATGAGCACCGGGCAGAAAACGTCGAGGGCGCGTCGCTCATCGTGCGCACCGCGGCTGTGCACGACGATAACCCCGAGGTTGTCCGCGCGCACGAGCTGGGCATCCCGGTGATGGAGCGCGCCGAGGCATGGGGCCACCTGATGCGTGACTATGACAACGTCGTATGTCTCGCGGGCACGCACGGCAAGACCACCTCGACCTCGATGATGACGCTGATGACCATGGAGGCCGGCCTTGACCCAACGGTCATGGTCGGCAGCAACCTGCCCGCCATCGGCGGCACATTGCGCATCGGCGGCAAGGGCTGCTTTGTGGCTGAAAGCTGCGAATACTGCAATTCTTTCCTGCGCTTTGCGCCGACGGTCGCGGTCGTGCTCAACGTGGAGGAGGACCACCTCGACTTTTTCAAGGACTTGAACGACATCATCCACTCGTTCCGCTCGTTCGTCGAGCTGACGCCGATGAACGGCCTGGTCGTGGTCAACGGGGACGACCCCAACGCCATGCGCTGTGTGGACGGGCTGGACCGCCGCGTCCGCACGTTCGGCCTGAACGAAAACGCCGATGTGCGCGCGCAGGACATCCGCGACGAGAACGGCTACTACCGCTTCACCGTGCTGGTGGAGGGGAAGGAATACGCAAGGGTCGAGCTCTCTGTGCCCGGCCGGCACAATATGCTCAACGCGCTGGCCTGCTGCGCGGCGGCTGAGTTTCTCGGCGTGCCGGGCGCCGCGGCGGAAAAGGGCCTGAACAAATTCACCGGCTCGTCCCGCCGGTTCCAGCTGGTGGGCAAAATGCCGAACGGTGCAACCGTGGTGGACGACTACGCCCACCATCCGAGCGAGATGGCGGCCACGCTGCGCACGGCCAGGGAGATGCGCTTTGACCGCATCCTGTGCGCCTTCCAGCCGCACACCTACACGCGCACCAAGGCGCTGTTCCCGGAGTTCGTCGAGGCGCTCAAGCTGTGCGATCAGGCGGTGCTGGCGCCGATCTACGCCGCGCGCGAGCAGAACACCATCGGCATCTACTCGTCCGATCTGGCTAAGGAGGTGCCGGGTGCGGTCTCGTTCGACACGTTTGACGAGATCGCCGATTACCTGCGCCGCGAGGCCGGCCCGAATGATCTGGTGCTCACCATGGGCGCGGGCAACATCAATGAGGTCGGGCCGATGCTGGTCAAGTGACAATAATATGATTGAAAAAGGCACGCTGCGGCGTGCCTTTTTTGCGTCTGCGGAAATGCACGGACGCACAGAGGAAAATGGAAAAAATCCTACAATTCCACTTGACAAAAGCGCTAAAATGGTGCATACTGAAATCACAAAGAATTATGCAAAATGTATAATTCGCGACCGGTAAGGAGGGTGCGTTATGAACAACAACTTGATCATCACTATTAGTCGTCAATATGGTACCGGCGGCCGTGAGATCGGCCAGAAACTCGCGACCCGCCTTGGAATTCCGTTTTATGACCGCGAGCTGATCACGCGCGCGGCCAAAAAGACCGGGTTTGACGAAAAACTGTTCGACCAGCTCGACAAGCGGGCCACCAACAGCTTCCTGTACTCGCTGACCATGTTTGGCTCGGTGGGTCTCAACGGCATGAGCCTGACCGACCAGCTCTATCTGGCGCAGTCCAACATCGTGCGCGAGATGGCGGAGGATTCCCCCTGCGTCATTGTCGGCCGCTGCGCGGACCATGTGCTGCGCGACTTTACGAATAAGTTTGATTTCTTCATCCATGGCTCGATCGAGGACCGCGTACGCCGCATCCAGACCTGCGGCGATTACGAGATCGAGGGCAAGACCCCCGAGGCCGCGCTCGAGAAGATGGACAAACAGCGCTCGACCTATTACAACTACTACACCGGCAAGGTGTGGGGCAAGTGCGACCACTACGACCTGTGCATCAATGCGGGCCGTCTGGGCGTCGAGTACTCGGCGGACATCATTATGGATTACATTGAGCGTCTGAAAAAATAAATCCGCTTTATCATGGGGAAAAGAGAGAGAGGGAACGCCGCGTCGCTGACGCGGCGTTCCGGTTTATCGGGAGGGATCGCGCGCCGTATCTGGTTACAGTTTGGCAAAATACGGAACAAAGCCCGGCGCGCGTGCGTCTAACAATATAAAACCAGAAGGAGGCGGTAAGAATGAAACCGAAACACATCGGAGCGGCGCTGCTCGCGGCCGCGCTGGCCGCCGGACTGTGCGGCTGTGACGTATCGCTGGAGAGTCAAAATTCAGAAGCCAAGCCGGTCATCTACCTCTACCCGGAGGAGGAGACCGCGGTGCACGTCACGCTGGACTACGATGGAGAACTGACCACGACATGGCCCGCGTATGAGGGCGGCTGGGACGTGACCGCCCGGCCGGACGGCACGTTGACGGCCGCGGACGGCAGCGAATACACCTACCTGTTCTGGGAGGGCGTATCCGACACGGCATACGACTTTTCTGAGGGCTTCTGCGTCGCGGGGGAGGATACAGGAGAATTCCTGCGCGATACGCTGGCGGAGATCGGCCTGACGCCCAGAGAGTACAACGAGTTTATCGTGTACTGGCTGCCCCAAATGCAGGATAACGCCTACAACCTGATTGCCTTCCAGACCGACCGCTACACCGCGTCCGCAAGGCTCACCATTGACCCGCAGCCGGACAGCGTGCTGCGCGTGTTCATGGCGTGGAAGCCGCTGGACGCGCCGCAGGAGATCGCGCCGCAGACCTTTGCGCCGTTTGCGCGCGAGGGCTTCACCGTGGTCGAGTGGGGCGGCGCT
>CALWJG010000078.1 GCA_944380945.1 uncultured Agathobaculum sp.
CATGCTTCGCCCTCATGGTGATGATGCTCGTGGTGCTCGTGGCCGCAGCCGCACGCTTCACCCTCGTGGTGGTGATGGGTCTGCGCCGGTTCGGAAAAATGCGCTTCCTTATGGGAATGTTCTGCCGGCATATCGGCTGTTTTTGCATCGAAATGGGGGATGGCATGCGGTTCTGCCTGCGGTTCTGCAGTGCAAACGGCCGTGCGGTTCGATTCGCTCGCCATGTGATCGCCTCCTGCACAATATATGAACAGTTGCTCATATGTTCATGTATTCATATTAAGTCACGCCGCCCGATTTGTCAAGGGGGAGTTTCGCAAAATCTGCACAAAAGAAAAAGCCGCCTTTTGGCGGCTTTTTGAAATAAAAGTCTTCACTCCGCAGGCATGCAGCGCAAGACAGCCCGCGGCGGCGATCATTTCATGCGTGCAAGCGTGCTTTCAGTCGAAAGGCCGCTCGCTCAGATCTTGATGAGCTCATACCGGCGCGTGCCGATGCCGAGCTTTTCCGCGTGCTCGAGCGCGGCCTGCCAGTTGGTGTCCGGGTGCACGGCGTGGAAGTGGTCGTC
This sequence comes from uncultured Agathobaculum sp., assembly GCA_944380945.1. GTDB lineage: Bacteria > Bacillota > Clostridia > Oscillospirales > Butyricicoccaceae > Agathobaculum. The sequence continues at coordinate 569 of CALWJG010000078.1, forward strand.
CGGATCGTCGATGTGGTGGTGCTCGTGCTCGTCGCACAGCAGGCTCGCCGGGTTGACCGGCGCGGCGTTGACCGCATCCGCGCACGCCTGATCGAGCGCGACCGGGTCAAAGGACGCGAACATGCCGATATTCGGCACGATCGCCACATCGTTTTCCGCGTGGCAGTCGCAGTTGGGCGATACGTCGATCACGAGCGAGATGTGGAAACACGGCCGGCCGTCCACGACCGCCTTGGTGTACTCCGCGATCTTGCGGTTGAGCACGATGTTGGACTCGTCAAAGCCGCAGCTGACCGCGTCGGTCGGGCACACGCCGATGCAGCGGCCGCAGCCGACGCATTTGTCGTGGTCGATGTGCGCCTTTTTGTCCGTGATGGTGATGGCGCTGTGCGCGCAGATGCGGGTGCACATGCCGCAGCCCACGCAGGGGCCCTGATCCACCTGCGGTTTGCCCGCGTTGTGCTGCTCCATCTTGCCCGCGCGCGAGCCGCAGCCCATGCCGATGTTCTTGAGCGCGCCGCCGAAGCCCGCGTTTTCGTGGCCCTTGAAGTGGTTCAGCGAGATGAACACGTCCGCATCCATGATGGCCTGGCCGATCTTGGCCTCCTTGACGTATTCGCCGCCCTCGACCGGCACATAGGCCTCGTCCGTGCCCTTGAGGCCGTCCGCAATGATGACGTGGCAGCCGGTGGAGAAGGGCGAGAAGCCGTTGAGATAGGCGGAATCCAGATGATCGAGCGCGTTTTTGCGCCCGCCGACGTACAGGGTGTTGCAGTCGGTCAGAAAGGGTTTGCCGCCGCGCTCGCGGACAAAATCCGCCACGGTCTTGGCCCAGTTCGGCCGCAGGAAGGCGAGGTTGCCCGGCTCGCCGAAGTGGATCTTGATGGCGGTGAACTTCTTGTCAAAGTCGATCTCGCCCATGCCCGCGGTTTTCATCAGGCGGGTGAGCTTCTGCTGCAGATTCTCGTGCAGCGTTGCGCGGAAATCCGCAAAGTATACCTTGGCTTTTTCCATAGGGGGAACATCCTTTCCTGTCCGGTTTCTGGTGTTTTTATCATAGCACAGCGCCGCGCTGGCCGTCAACAGACAGGCGGGCGGCTCACAGCAGGCCCAGCAGCGCCGCCGCTGCGCTGAGCACCGCGAGCCCCGCGGCGTTCGCCGCCGTGAACACGGCGAGATAGCGCGGCAGCGAGGCGTGCTCGGCGCGCAGGTAGAGCTTGAGCGAGATCAGGCTGGCCAGCGAAGCGATCGGCGTGCCCAGCCCGCCGATGTTGACGCCCGCGAGCAGCGCGCGCCAGTTATCCGTAAACCCGGCGAGCAGCACAGCCGCGGGCACGTTGCTGATCACCTGACTGGCGAGCAGCGAGGTGCCGTAGGCGCCGGCGCGCATCAGGCTTTCGAGCGCGGCGCGCACCGCCTCGATGCGGCCGACGTTGCCCGCAAAGACAAAAAAGCACACAAAGGTCGCGAGCAGCGCGTAATCCACCTGCCGGAACAGCCCCCGCGCGCACAAAAGCAGGCACAGCGCGACGATCGCGGTCAGGATCAGGTAATGCAGCACATGCACGACCGAGAGCAGGCACAGCGCGAACAGCCCGCACAGCAGCGCGAACAGCCGCGGCTGCGTGATGTGGGCGCGCTCCGGGAAGGAGATCTCGACCGTCCCGCCGCGCGTGGCGAGCGCCGCGGCCGCGAGCGCGAGCAGGCTGATGAGCGCCGGCGGCAGCACGACCGACAGGAAATCCCCGAGCGGCAGCGCAAACGCCGAGCACAAAAACAGGTTCTGTGGGTTGCCGACCGGCGTCGCCATGCTGCCGAGGTTGGCGGCCAGCGTCTGCAGCACGACCACGCGGATGAGCGCCTCCGGCCGGCCGATGTGGCCGAGCACGAGCACGCTGAACGGCACAAAGGTCAAAAGCGCCACGTCGTTGGTCACCAGCATGGAGGTGAAAAAGGGCAGCAGCACCAGCACAAGGTACAGCACGCGCAGCGGGCGGCGGCCGCTCAGCAGCCGCTGCGCGAGCAGCGCGAACAGGCCGCACTGCTGCAGCCCCGCCACCACCGCCATCAGGCAGAACAGCAGGCAGAGCACGCGCAGGTCGATGTAATCCGCGTAGCCCGCGTCGGGCGGCACGGCGAGCATGGAGAGCAGCGCGCAGCAGAACGAGATGGTCAGCACGGCCTCCCGCCGCGCAAAAGCAAACAGGGTGCGCACGAAACAGATATTCCTTTCTTTCCAAACACATGAAAGCGACCGGCAGGCCCTTTGCAGCGGCGCCTGCCGGTCGCGGCGGTTCCGGTTTGCGGCGGCGGGCCGCATGACCGGTCAGATCTTGTTGATGTCCACCATTTCCAGATTCTCGATGCGGATGTCGCCCTCCAGGCAGCGCAGCAGCGCGGAGGCGGTGTCGATCGAGGTCAGGCAGGGGATGGCGCGCTCCACCGCGGTGCGGCGGATGTGCACCGAGCCCAGCTCGGGATGGCGGCCCTTGACCGAGGTGGCGACGACGTAGTCGATCTTGCCGGACTCGATCAGGTCGATGATATTGGGCGAAGGCTCGTCCACGTTGCGGATCGCGTTGGCCGCGACCATGTGGCGGTTGAGCACGTTCGCCGTGCCGCTGGTGGCGTAGATGTCAAAGCCGAGGGCTTCAAACCGCTCGCCGATGCGGATGGCTTCCTGCTTGTCCGAATCGCGCACGGAGATCAGCACCGCGCCCTTCTTCTTCATCTGGAAGCCCGCGCCGGTCAGGCCCTTGAGCAGCGCCTCGCGGAAGGACTGGGACACGCCCAGCACCTCGCCGGTGGACTTCATTTCCGGCCCCAGCTGGGTGTCGAGGTCGCGCAGCTTCTGGAACGAGAACACAGGCACCTTGACCGCGTAGTAATCGCCCTCCGGGTGCAGGCCGGTGCCGCAGCCCATGTCGCGCAGCTTTTCGCCGAACATGCAGCGGGTGGCCAGATCGACCATGGGCACGCCGGTCACCTTGGAGATATAAGGCACGGTGCGCGACGAGCGCGGGTTGACCTCGATGACGTACACCTGATCGTTGTACAGCACGAACTGGATGTTGACCAGACCGAGGACCGCCAGATTCTTTGCCAGCGCCTCGGTGTAGCGGATGATGGTCTCCTTGTGCTTGGGCTCGATGTTGATGGACGGATAGATGGAGATCGAGTCGCCCGAGTGCACGCCCGCGCGCTCAAAGTGCTCCATGATGCCGGGGATGAGGATGTCGTCGCCGTCGCAGATGGCGTCGACCTCGATCTCGCGGCCCATCATATACTTATCGACCAGCACCGGGTTCTCGACCTTGTCGCGGGTGATGACCTGCATGAATTCACGCACGTCCTCCTCCTTGTAGGCGATCTCCATGCCCTGACCGCCCAGCACATAGGACGGGCGCACGAGCACCGGATAGCCCAGCTGGTCGGCCGCCTGAACGGCCTCCTCCTCGGTCATGACCGTGTGGCCCGCCGGACGCGGGATGCCGCACTTCTCGAGGATGACGTCGAACTTTTCGCGGTCCTCGGCCGCGTCGATGCTCCACGCGGGGGTGCCGAGGATCGGGATGCCGAGCTTTTCGATGTGCGCGGCGAGGTTGATCGCGGTCTGGCCGCCGAACTGCACGATGGCAAAGTCCGGCTTTTCGGCCTCGACCACGCCGGTCACGTCTTCGGGCGTCAGCGGCTCGAAATACAGGCGGTCGGCCGTGTCAAAGTCAGTGGACACGGTCTCCGGGTTGTTGTTGATGATGACGGTCTCGCAGCCGAGCGCCTGCAGCGCCCAGACCGCGTGCACCGAGCAGTAGTCGAACTCGATGCCCTGACCGATGCGGATCGGGCCCGAGCCCAGAACGAGCACCTTTTTCTTGCCGGAGGCGGGCTTGACCTCGGTCTCCTCATCATAGGTGGAGTAGTAGTACGGGGTCTCGGCCTCGAACTCGGCCGCGCAGGTGTCTACCATCTTGTAGACCGGCGGGCGCATGACGGCGGAGATGTCCTTGCCGGACAGCTGGACGATCGTCTTGTCGAGGAAGCCCATCTTCTTGGCGCGGATATACAGATCCTTGTCGATCGTATCCGCCGCAGCCAGTTCCTTCTCCATGTCGATGATGTTCTGGAACTTGTGCAGGAAGAAGGTGTCCATGGTGGTGATCTGGTGGATCTCCTCGATGGTCATGATGCCGCGGCGCAGCGCCTCGCAGATGTGGAACAGGCGCTGGTCGTCCGTACGGGCGACGCCCTTCTTGATCTCCGCGTCGGTCTGGGACTGGATGTGCGGGGCGATCATGCTCTCGAGCTTGATCTCGCAGCCGCGCACGGCCTTCATCAGCGCGCCTTCGAAGCTGTTGTCGATGGCCATGACCTCGCCGGTGGCCTTCATCTGGGTGCCGAGGGTGTTGTCCGCATACACGAACTTGTCAAACGGCCAGCGCGGGAACTTGACCACGCAGTAGTCGATGGTCGGCTCGAAGCAGGCCTTGGTCTTTTTGGTGACCGCGTTGGTGATCTCGTCCAGACCGTAGCCGACCGCGATCTTGGCGGTCACCTTGGCGATCGGGTAGCCGGTCGCCTTGGAAGCCAGCGCGGACGAACGGGACACGCGGGGGTTGACCTCGATGACCGCGTACTCGAAGGATTCCGGATTGAGCGCGAACTGCACGTTGCAGCCGCCCTCGATGCCCAGCTCGGTGATGATGTTGAGCGCCGAGGTGCGCAGCATCTGGTATTCCTTGTCGCACAGCGTCTGGCTGGGCGCAACGACGACCGAGTCGCCCGTGTGCACGCCGACCGGGTCGACGTTTTCCATATTACAGATCGTGATCGCGTTGCCCTTGGCGTCGCGCATGACCTCGTATTCGATTTCCTTCCAGCCCGCGATGCACTTCTCGACCAGGATCTCGTCCACACGGGAGTACATGATGCCGGTCGCGGCGATCTCGCGCAGCTCGTCCCAGGTGTAGGCGATGCCGCCGCCCGTGCCGCCGAGGGTGTACGCCGGGCGGATGATGACCGGCAGGCCGATCTCACGGGTGAAGTCGACCGCGTCCTCGACCGTGTGCACGACCTTGGAGGCGATGCACGGCTCGCCGATCTTCTCCATCGTGTCCTTGAACATCTGGCGGTCCTCCGCCTTGGCGATGGTATCCGGCTTGGCGCCCAGCAGCTTGACGCCCATCTGATCGAGGAAGCCGCTCTCGCACAGCTCCATGGCGAGGTTGAGGCCGGTCTGGCCGCCCAGATTGGGCAGCAGCGAGTCCGGGCGCTCCTTCTTGATGATCTGCTGCACGGCCTCGACGGTCATGGGCTCGATGTAGACCTTGTCCGCCATGGCCTTGTCGGTCATGATGGTCGCGGGGTTGGAGTTGACGAGCACGACCTCCAGACCCTCCTCGCGCAGCGCGCGGCAGGCCTGCGTGCCCGCGTAGTCGAACTCGGCCGCCTGGCCGATGACGATCGGGCCGGAGCCCAGCACCATTACCTTGTGAATATCCTTACGAAGCGGCATTACTGAGCGCCCCCTTTCGCCTTTTCGATGTTTTCGATGAATTTGTCAAACAGATAGGAGGTGTCCATCGGGCCCGGGCAGACCTCGGGATGGTACTGCACGGTGAACACCGGGCGGCCGATGTGCTCGACGCCCTCGACCGTGCCGTCATTGAGGTTGACATAGCGCACGCGGGCGATCTTGGGGTCGACCGTGTCGCCCACGACCGCGTAGCCGTGGTTCTGGCTGGTGATATAGGTGCGGTCGGTGTCGATATCCTTGACCGGATGGTTGACGCCGCGGTGGCCATACTTGAGCTTGGTGGTCTCGGCGCCGATGGCAAGGCTCAAAAGCTGGTGGCCCAGGCAGATGCCGAAGATCGGCATGCCGCTCTCGAGCAGGCGCTTGAGGTTTTCGACGATCTGGACGTTCTCCGCCGGGTCGCCGGGGCCGTTGGACAGCATGACGCCGTCAAACTGGCCGATGACCTCCTCGGGCGGGGTGAGCGCCGGGATGGTGACGACCTCGCAGCCGCGCTGCTGCAGCTCGCGCTCGATGTTGTACTTGACGCCGTAGTCATACAGCGCGATGCGGTACTTGGTTTCGCCCTCGGCGGGGTAGACCGTGCGCTCGGTGCAGGAGACCGCCGCGACCGCGTCCTTGACCGCATAGGCGTGCATGGCAGCGATCGCGTTCTCGTCCGGCTCACAGCCCTCGGTGTAGATGATGCCGTTCATCACGCCCTCGCCGCGCAGCTTGCGGGTGAGCGCGCGGGTGTCGATGCCGGTCAGGCCGATGATCTTCTGCTCCTTGAGGTACTCGTCCAGCGTCATTCTGCAGCGCCAGTTGGAGGGGTACTCCGCGATCTCGCGCATGATAAAGCCGGATACCCAGCTCTTGCGGGACTCGTAATCCTCGAAGTTGATGCCGTAGTTGCCGATCAGCGGATAGGTCATGGTGACGATCTGGCCGTAGTAGGAGGGATCGGTCAGCACCTCCTGATAGCCGGCCATGCCGGTGTTGAAAACGACCTCGCCGATGCTCTGCCCTTCATAGCCGACAGCGTAGCCCGCAAACCGGGTGCCGTCCGC
>CALWJG010000079.1 GCA_944380945.1 uncultured Agathobaculum sp.
GCCAGAGCCATGATGTCACGGCCGGACATGCCGCCGTAGGAGTCGTTGCCGTAGCAGGAGATCTGCTTAACCTTCAGGGTAACGCCTACGTCGGTGATCAGGTTGCCGTTCTCGTCGAAATCGGAGAACTTCTGCCAGAACAGGCCCTTGTCGCGGAACGCGAGCATGCCGCCCATGTTGGCGTGGCCGTCCTTCTTGGCGGACATGGTGAACGCGTCGCAGTACTGGAACATCTCAGTCGCGATCTCAGCGATGGACTTGTCGGCATAGCCTTCCTCGTTCATCTTGATGAAGTACGCGTTCTCAGCCCAGCGAGCGGTATCGAAGACAACCGGGATGTCGTACTTATGCGCAACGCGGTTGATCTCCTTCAGGTTCGCCATGGAAACAGCCTGGCCGCAGACCGGGTTGTTGGTGATGCAGGTGAAGACCAGCGGAACGTTCTCCGGACCGCAAGCCTGGATCAGCTGCTCCAGCTTCTCGATGTCCATGTTGCCCTTGAAGGGGTTCTTCTCGTACTTGCCGCCTTCGGGTACTTCGTACAGCAGCTCCTTGTTGTACAGGTTACGCGGGATGGAGCCCATCTGCTTGATGTTGCCCTCGGTGGTGTCGAAGTGGCCGTTGGACGGAATGGTGAACTTCTTGCCCGGATGACGGCGGGCCAGAATGTTGCGAACGATTTCCATCAGGACAGACTCAGCTGCACGGCCCTGCTGGATGATGAAGGAGTTCGGGCGCTCCATCTGCTTTGCGCCGCCATTGAAGAAGCCGCCCTCGTACTCGCAGAGGTAAACTTCGTCCATCATCTTCTCAACGTCGCGGCAGTCGGTGCGCACGAGGTCGATGATCTTCTTCCAGTTCTTCTCGCCGCCGCGCTCGAAAATGTCGCGGAAGGTGTCGAGCAGGACGTAGTAACCGGTGTTGCGGCCATACGCCTCGTCGCCGAGGAACAGGGCAGCCCACTGCTGGTTGGTCATCGCGGTGGTGCCGGAGTCAGACAGCATATCGACGGTCAGCATGCCGGCCGGGAAAGCGAATTCGTTCCAGTGGGTCGCATTCAGTGCGCGCTCGCGCTGCTCGATCGTTACTTCCGGAAGATCGCGAACCGCGAAGGTGAAGTGGTGCGGAGCGGGTACATCCAGCGGGTAGTGAGCCATTTTCTTGTCCATAATACATACCTCCAATTAAAATCTTGACGCTTGCGCGCCGGTTTTCAGAGGATACCCCGGTCGTCGGGCAGCGGACTTCCCGCATCCCCTGCCCCTGACTGGCGGACAGTATCTTTCACAAATAAGTGTGAACGAAATAAAGTTAGAGTGCCGCGATAACCTCGATCTCGACAAGCGCATCCTTGGGCAGGCGCGCAACCTCAACCGCAGAACGGGCCGGGTAACTGCCTTCGGTAAAGAAGGTCGCGTAAACCTCGTTCATCGCGCCGAAGTTATTCATGTCGCTGAGGAACACGGTGGTCTTGATGACGCGGTCCATCCCGACGCCCGCCTCGGCGAGGATCGCCTTGACGTTTTCGAGGGACTGCTTGGTCTGTGCCGCGATCCCGTCCGGGAACGCGCCGGTGGCCGGATCGATCGGCAGCTGGCCCGAAGTGATGACCAGGCTATCGATTGCTACGGCCTGTGCGTACGGGCCGATCGCGGCGGGCGCGAGGTCCGTACTGATGGTTTTTTTCATCCTTATCCGCCTCCTTTTCTGAAATAAATTTATCACCCAAATAAGATTTTGTCAATGGGGTTTTGTTCAATTTGTACGATGCGATACAAATTTGATTTTCGTTTGTGGGAAATTTACATAAGCTTTGGGCAGATTTCATAATAAACTTTTATTTTTATTGTGAGAGATTCTTTATTATCCCTTTTGACAGCCTTCCTTTTTTTGTATTATAATAAAATTGTCAAATGTTACACCGTTTTCTTTAGCAATGAGAAAAAATAAAAGAGGTGAGCACATGGCCAACCAGCTGTTACAGCATTATATCAAGCTGACAGAATTTCTGGGCCAGGCGTTGGGACCGGACTACGAAGTCGCCCTGCATGACCTGACCGATAAAAACCGCTCGATCATCGCGATCGCCAACAACCATGTCAGCGGCCGCGAGGTCGGCGCCCCGCTGACCAATGTGGCGCTGCAGATCCTGATGGACAAAAGCTACGAGAAGCAGGACTACCGCCTGCATTACCGCGGCGTGTCCGTCGGCGGCAAAAAGCTCCGCTCGTCCACCCTGTTCATCAAGAGCAACGGCAAGCTCGTGGGCATGCTGTGCATCAACTTTGACGACAGCCGCTTCCAATCGGTGAGCCGGAACATTTTGCAGCTTTGCCATCCGGATGCGTTCGTCGAGGAGCTGTACCAGACGCACAATGCGCCGGAGGGCAGCCCGACGTCCCTGCCGCAGGTCACGACCGAGAGCTTCCACAACTCCATCGACGCCGTGGCGGGCGACGCGGTCGACCGCGAGCTGGCGCGTCTGGGCGTGACCGCCGACCGGCTGACGCCGGACGAGCGCATCCAGATCATCGCCTCGCTCGAAGCAGGCGGCATCTTCCTGCTCAAGGGCGCGGTCAAGGACGTGGCCGACGCGATGCACTGCTCGCAGGCGAGCGTGTACCGCTATCTGTCGCAGATCAAAAAGGACGAGGGCTGACCGCCCGCTTCCGCGAGAATGAGCGCACAGCGCTCATTTTTCGTTCTTACCCGATAAAATGGAGGTTTTTCCCATGCTTATCCCGGTAACTGCCGCCGATATCCCCGATTTCACCGCCGCCTGCGCGCATGAGCGCATCTTCGGCTCGCGGGCGCTGACCGCGCTGCGCGCCTACGGCCTCGGCGACCCGTCCGCGCGCTTCTTCCTCTGCCGCAAGGGGCGCGAGCCCGCGGCCGCGCTGTATCTGGCCGGCGATGTGCTGACCGTATCGTCCGACGAGCGCGCCGATCCCGCGCTGATCGCCGATCTGGCGCGGCGCAGCGAGGTGCACGAGATCGACACCAACTGGGCGCAGTGTCAGGCGCTGCAGGCTCTTCTCGGCGGCACGACCGAAAGCTCCTATTATATGGTATACCGCGGCGCGCGGCTGGAGGAGGCATTCGATGGCTTCCGCCCCGGCGACCCGCGCACGGTGTTCGGCGTGCTGCAGCGCAGCCACGAATACTACCGCACCCACCTGCAGTACGACAGCTGGTCCGCGGACCTCGACCGCCGCGTTTCGCGCGGCCTGTCCGAGGTTTATCAGCTCGAGGTGGACGGCGAGGCCGTCGGCACGGGCAGCGTCGTCTCCACGGACGACGAATGCGGCGTGATCGGCGCGGTCGCCGTGGTGCCCGAGCACCGGCACAAGGGGCTGGGCGGCTGCATCACGCGGTTCCTCGTGCAGCGCATCCAGGCCATGGGCAAAACGCCGCGGCTGGTCTCGGGCTACGACGAGGTCGCCGGCCTGTACCGCCAGATCGGCTTTGCCGCATGCGGCCGGTGGGGCGAGCTCTACTTGTAAAAATCCACCCATCCATACCCATTTTTCTGCAACAGTGGAGGTTATCATTATGCGTTACATCGATCTGCGAAGCGATACCGTGACCCAGCCGACGCAGGCCATGCGCGACGCCATGGCCGCCGCCCCGGTGGGCGACGATGTGTTCGGCGACGACCCGACCCTGATCGAGCTGGAGTCCTACGCCGCGGAGCGGCTGGGCAAGGAGGCCGCGCTGTACGTCACCTCGGGCATGCAGGGCAACGCCTGCGCGCTGATGGCGCACACCCGCCGCGGCGACTGCGTGATCATCGACCCGCACAGCCACATCGCCGACCACGAGGCCGGCTCCTACGGCCAGCTGGCGGGCGTGTCCCTGCGCTTCCCGCAGAGCGTGTGCGGCACCATGGATCCGGACTCGGTGCGCGCCTGCCTGACCGACGACAGCGACGTGCAGGTCGCGCCGGCGGCGCTCGTGGTCATGGAAAACGCCCATTCGTCCGGCGCGGTCGTGCCGCTGGACAACATGCGCGCGGTCTATGAGATCGCGCACGAAGCGGGCATCCCCGTGCATCTGGACGGCGCGCGGCTGTTCAACGCCGCGGCGGCGCTCGGCGTTTCCGACGTGCGCGAGCTGACGCAGTACTGCGACACCGTGATGTGCTGCCTGTCCAAGGGCCTGTGCGCGCCGGTCGGCTCGGTGCTCGCCGGACCCAAAGACGTCATCTGGCGCGCGCGGCGCGCGCGCCGCATCCTCGGCGGCGGCCTGCGGCAGGGCGGCGTGCTCGCCGCGGCAGGCCTGATCGCGCTGCGCGACATGACCGCCCGCATCCCGGAGGACCACGAAAACGCGAAATATCTGGGTTCGCTGCTCGATGCGATCGACGGCGTACACGTTTACACCGACCGCATCCAGATCGACATGGTGTTCTTCACCGCGGACTGGGACGCGGACAAGGCTGCGCGCTTCCCCGGCTGGATGCTGGAGCGCGGCGCCAAGGTGACCGGCTGCATGGGCGGCGAATACCGCATGGTGTGCCATTACGGCGTCACCCGCGCGGACTGCGAGACCACCGCGCAGCTCGTCCGCCGGTTCGCGGCAGAGGGGTGATGCGCCATGGTCCGTGATTACCTCCGCCGGATGGCATGGCTGGTCGCCGGGTTGGCGGTCAGCGCGCTCGGCATCACGCTGATGCTGCAGGCAAACGTGGGCCTTGAGCCGTGGAGCGTGCTGCAGCAGGGTCTTTCGGAGACCCTTGGCATCACCTACGGCACCGCCTCGATGATCGTGGGCGCGGTCGCGATCGGCGCCGCCATGCTGTGCGGCGAGAGCTTCGGCTTCGGCACGGTCATCAACATCATCCTGTGCGCCGTGTTCATCGACGGGCTGCTCTGGCTGGGCTGGATCCCGCAGATGACCAGCCTGCTGCCCGGCGTCGGGATGCTGCTGGTCGGGCTCGAGCTGCTCGCGCTCGGCACCTGGATGTACATGAAAAGCGCGCTCGGCGCGGGCCCGCGCGACGCGCTCATGGTCGCGCTGGCGCGCAGGACCGGCCGTTCGGTCGGCCTGTGCCGCGCTACGGTCGAGATCTTCGTCATCGTCGCGGGCTTCCTGCTCGGCGGGCAGGTCGGCATCGGCACGGTGATCTCGGCGCTCGGTCTGGGCTCGCTGTTCAACATCAACTTCCACCTGCTGCACTTCCGCGCCGCCGAGCTGCATCAGGAGAACATCGCCGAGACCCTGCGCAACCTGCGGCGGGGCCGGCAGGAAGAAGAATAAAGGGATACAAAAACAAGCCTTGGGGCAGCTGCATCGAACTGCTCCAAGGCTTTTTCCGTTTTATCCGTGTTCCAATGTGCTGAGCGGCAGGTACCGCTCCGACTGGAACAGGCCGGTGTCGTCCATGTCCTCCAGCACCACTGCGCCGGTCTCCCGCGCGTAGTACAGCACGAACCAGTGCCCGCCGTATTCGCCGGGCGCATAGCGCTCCGGCACGGCGTCTCCGCCCGTATAGGAGAAATCCTCCGTATACAGGCTGAGCAGAAAGCTGTCGTACTGCTCGGGCGGGAAATCCTCGCCGTACAGCCCCTCCTCCGGGTAGTTGTAGCTGCACCAGGTGTAGCCGGTTTCGGTGTAGACGCCGCTGCCATCCTCGATCGTGAGTTCATAGTCGGCCGCCTCGCCCGGCTCGACCGACAGCGTCAGCACCGCGCCGTCCGCGAGCAGCCCCGCCGCCTCCGGGCCGGTCAGGTCATGCAGCGCGGCGTAGACATAGCGGTAATCCTCGCTGTCATAGGGGTAGGTCTCGCCGGGCACATAGCGCAGATCCTCCTCGTACGGATCGGCATAGGTCACGGCAGAGCCGTTGAGCGAATCAAACGGGCTGCTCAGGCTCTCCCAGATGGCGGGAGCCGCGGAAAGGATCGTGGGTATCAGGTTGAGCAGCACGATCAGGATGACCGCGATGAGCACAACGCGGCCGCCCCTCCCCTTTTTCCGCTCCCGGATGGGCTTGGCGCTGGCCCTGGCCCGCTTCGCCGTCGGCCGCGCCTTGGCGGATACATAGTCGGCATAGCTCTCCCGCTCGGGCGCCGTGCCGCGGGCGCGGACCGCCCGCGCAGGCCCCGCCCCCAGACGGCCGCGGCTGCCGGCGCGCGCGCCGCACATCGGGCATGCGCGCTCGCTGTCGTCAAAGTTGATCCCGCAGTGCTGGCATTTCATCGCAAAGCGCCCCCTCTCTCTGCCTTCATCATAGCAGAGAACGGGGGCGCTTGCAAGCAAATCAAGGTAAATCCCGCGCCGCGGCATCCATGTGTGCGGCGGCGGAAAACACCGGCGCGGTCACGCCGGCGCCCGTGTGCGGGCTGGCGGCCGACCAGCCGAGGTCGAGCGCGAACAGCACACACGCCAGCGCGCATAATGCGCGCGCCCGCTGCGCGCCGAGCCGGCGGAAGCATGCGGTCAGCCGCGGCGCGGCCCAATACACCGCCGCGCAGCAGCCCAGTCCGAACAGCGCCGAGCTGAGCGGGCTGACCAGCCCGTCCAAATTGAGCGGCAGGCGGCTGTAATCCCACCAGCGCAGGCCGTATACCGCCAGCAGGTACCGCCCTGCGGCATATTCGACCGCCGTGCACAGCAGCGCGCCCCACACGAACACGCGCAGCGGCCGGGCGGCGCAGCGGCGCAGCAGCACCACGGCCAGCACGCCGCCCACGCCGTAAACCGGCAGCCACGGGCCCAGCATGGTGCCGCGGTTGACCAGCACGCCGTCCTGCAGCAGATGCAGGGCGACCTCCCACAGCCAGCCCGCGGCAGAAAACGCAAAGAACAACCCTGCCAGCTCGCCCGCCGTATAGCGCGCCGCGCTGCACGCGCCGCATTTTCCCACAAAACGCCGCACCGCCGCCGTCATAGCGATCCGCCCCTTTCCTGCTTTCCGCTCTCTATCCAGTTCCATTCTACCTGATATTTCTTTCGATTTGCTTTATCAATTTCTTAAGATTTCTGAAGGTTTCGGTTTTTCCCCGGCAGCGGGGATGCGCCCCACACGCATCCCCCCGGGGTGAAAAACCGGTGTGCCGTTATTCCAGATTGAGCTTGTTCTTGAGGATATACCGCGTGCCGAGGAAGAACACCGCGCC